>DAHXOQ010000369.1 GCA_027364815.1 Acidobacteriaceae bacterium
CGCCTGGTCATGCCACTTCGGAATTTCGGGATGCGCCTCCATCCATGAAAGAGCTTTCAAAATATCTGCTCGATGATTAGGCTTGCGGCTGCACAGGAAATGGCCGGCTGTGATTGCGTACTCCAGTGCTCCCTTACCGAAAATCTCTTCAAATCGCTCCGGCTGTTCCATGTTGTACTTGCCGTATGTGCTGAACTCGTTGTCCGCATTCACCAGATCGTAATCCGCCAGATGCTGAAAGAGATCATCCCAGTTCATCAGCGCCACAATGTCGTTATCCGAGTACAAAAACTCGTCAAACTCGCCGAACCATGCATAGAAGCGCATCAGCAAACCCGGCGAGCATTGCGGCAGACGGCGCGACAACTCCGCAACAAACGCCTGACCTTCGCTGGGGAAATCGGCGTCTGTCACCGTGCGGACGTCCGGGAAGGCAGTGTGCAACTGAAGCGGTTTTCCGCCGTAGTGGATAACGCGAATGGGTAGCGTCGAGCCACACTCGCGGATTGTGAAGATCAGATTATGGCATTGCGCCGAACTCTTGTCATTGGCTACAAGATAAATCCCTCGGCTGCGAGTCACTTCCATCTGTCGATGGTAGTAGATGCTTCAACTCCTTGTCCAAACCAATTGCAGAATATAAACCACTTATCCTGCACAATGAACTCATGCGGTCCCTCTATCCAACATCACAACTGAGAACTGACAACTGAGGAAATGGGGACACCCCCCTCCCCCCTCCCCCCTCAAATCACAGACAGCCGTCTCTAACTCCAACAAAACAAAGAGATTTTAAAAATAAAGACCAAAAAACAGCCAATTTTTCACCCCAAAATCCCTCATTTTCGACCCAAAATCCCTCTTTTTCACTCCAAAAATCCCCTAAATCAGCCAAAATTAGCCTACTCAATCGAGAACACTGCATAAATACTCGCCGTGCGAATCACCTTTTGTGGCTCAATCGAAAGGGGTGCGCTGACAATCTGTGCCGAGCCTGCGCTCATCGGCATAGCTCTGTCGTAGTTCTCGGCAAACCGTCTTGGGTATGTAACAGAGGTGACTTCGTTCGTCGCATAAATGATCTTCCCGAGCTTCACGCCAAGACCATCTGCAATCGTTCCAGCCTGAGCTCGGGCACGTTCTGCAGCTGTGCGCAGAACCTTGTCCTCGAGAGCTTTCACGTCTTCGACAGTCCATTCAATCTCGCCGCTGTCGGTTGCTCCGGCGTTGACGGCGATGTCGAGAATCTCGGCCGCGCGTTCAGGCGGCGTGCGAACGGTCCACTGCTGATAGAGCTGAAACTTGTGCTGCTTCGCGTTAACGGCAGTCAACCGCTGACCTGCGCTGTGTATAGCCGATTCAGGAATTCCAGCTGCCTTGATAGCCGAGATAATATCGTTCGAGGCCTTTGCTCCAGCAGCATACGTGGATTTGGCGTCATTGGGTTGTGTCGTGAAGCCGACGTGCAGAATCGCAACGTCAGGATCAACGCTGATGCGATCGTCTGCGCTAACAATCAGGGTGCGGTTCGCGGGGTCGAGCTTGAGCTCAATCTGGTTGGTTTGCTGCGCCTGAATCGCGACAGGCACAAGCATTGCTGATCCGAGGGCGAGAACTGCGGCGAGCTTGAAGACGTTCATTCGTGTTGCTCCTTGAAAGAAGTTGTACAGACGAGTTCCCTGAAGAAACCAAGAATACTCTATTCAAGGAACGGTCGGGATGAATTATCTTGCAGGGTTTATTTCGCTGTCTTTACGGCGTTGTTGTGCCTTCAATCAGGAACAAGCGTCCAGTTGAAGCCTTCTGGCGAATGGGTGCGACGGCGCGATACTCAGGTGAAGCTTCAAAGGCCTGTGCGTTCGCCATGCTTGGGAATTCAATGACCACAAAACGGCCAGTAGGAGCAGGGCCTTCGATGGGAATCACACTTCCCGCGCGGATGATGTACTTGCCGCCGAATTTTGCAGCAATGGGAGGAACGGCGGCGACATATTGTTTGTAGGCTTCAGGATCGGTCACAGTGATCTCAGCGATAACGTAGCCTTTGGGGGTAGTTGCTGAACTAGCCAGTGCTTTGGTTGCATGAGAAGCATTGGTGGCAAAGTAGGTGACAATCGCGACGACAGCAACGAGGAGAACCACTTTCAGGACAAGCATAATGACCTCCAACATGATGCGAGCTTACCACGCGAGTTTCTGCTTGAAATTATTTACTGCCGTATTTCTCCCCGAATTGGCGCAGTTTAGCCAGCGTTGCCGCCGCTTCTCCTGAGTCGATGGCTTCAGCGCATTTGGCGACGCCTTCCTTTAAGT
>DAHXOQ010000036.1 GCA_027364815.1 Acidobacteriaceae bacterium
TGCCAGGACGGGGGCTGAAGATGAAGCTGAACGAGTTGTCAAAGTACACATCGTGCATGAGCTTGATGAGCTTTTGGTGGTCCTCTTCGGTCTCGCCGGGAAAGCCCACAATGAACGACGTACGCAAAGTCAGGTCAGGAATCGTGCGGCGCATTTTCGCAATCGAGCGCAGAAAAACATCCGAACCGCCGCCGCGCTTCATGCGCTTCAAAACATCAGGAGACGCGTGCTGAAGGGGCAGGTCAAGATAGTTGCAAATATTTTTGTGCCGCGCAATTGTGGCCAGCAGTTCGCCGGTGATACGGTTTGGGTACGCATAGAGGAAGCGCAGCCAGCGCAGATTCGGAATCCTCGCGAGGCGGTCGAGGAGAAGCGCGAGGCCATCCTTGAGTCCGAGGTCTTCTCCGTAGCAGGTTGTATCTTGACCAATAAGTGTAAGCTCACGCACACCATTTGCGACCAGCGTTTCAGCTTCTGCCACTACAGATTCAAAACGGCGTGAGCGGAATTTTCCGCGCAGATTTGGAATGACGCAGAATGTGCAGGGGTGGTCGCAACCCTCGGCGATTTTTATGTATGCCGAAGTGCGGCCAGTGGAGAGCAGTCTCGGCGTGGCGTCGTTGTAGAGGTAAGTGGGCAACTGATGTGCTGCGCCTGCCCAGTCATCGCGATTGAAGCGGCCCTGTTGCTCGCGGAGATCGCCTTCAGGGCGTGACGCAGCCACATGCGAGTGCGTAGCTGAGATCGCTTCCTGATCAGTACGCGTATGGCCATGATGCGCCGAGCCGGTCAAAATGTTGAAAGGCGAATTTGATTGTGCGGTGGATTGAAGCGCAGTGGAAGAAAGGCCCGCAGCTTCAAGAATAGCTTCGAGTTCTCCCGTGCCAACAACCGCATCAACCTCAGGAATATTTTTCTGAATCTCATCGCGATAGCGCTCGACGAGGCAGCCAGCGACAATCAGGCGGCGCGCACGGCCATTGGACTTGTACCGCGCCATTTCCAGAATCGTATCGACGGACTCCTGCTTGGCGCTGTCGATGAAGCTGCAGGTGTTGACGACAAGAACATCGGCTTCATCGGGTGATGTGGTAAGCCGTGCGCCGGCACGGTCGAGGAGGCCCATCATGACCTCAGAATCGACAAGGTTTTTGGGGCAGCCGAGCGAAATAAAGCCAACGGTTGTGGCTTCGGTTGGGGAAGGTTTGTTCACTCTTCTATTGTAACGGGGATGCGCATTAGAAGTTTTTTGCACTCGACTAGAGAGGTCTCTGGCCTACGCGATTGCGAGCAGTCCAAGGTGTTAAAATTAATCAGTGCCGGGTCCTACGCGACGGAATCCCGCCAAACCCGCCAGGTCCGGAAGGAAGCAACGGTAACGGGCAAATCCGGGCGCAGTAGGTCACCCGGTACTTTTTGTGCGCAAAATGCCCAAGCTGGTTTTGCGCTGCGTTTTATTGAAGGAGAATCCCCTTGAGCCTCACAGTTCGCCCCATTGTTAGTACTCGTGCCAAAATTACAGCCCTTGGAACTTTTGTTCCGCCCGATGTGCTGACCAATAAAGACCTCGAAAAAATTGTCGACACGAATGATCAATGGATCATGGAGCGCACCGGAATCAAGGAGCGCCACGTGCTGGCCAAGGGTAAGGGCGTGAGCGATATGTGTGTTGAGGCGGCGAAGAAGTGCCTGGCAACGCGCGGAATTGAACCCAGCGAGGTTGAGGTCATCATTGTTGGAACGGTGACGCCGGATATGATGTTCCCTTCGACGGCGTGTTTAGTTCAGGACAAGATTGGCGCAAAGGGCGCTTGGGGATTTGATGTCTCTGGCGGTTGCTGCGGCTTTGTATTTGCGCTTCAGGCAGGTGTGAAGTTGGTCGAAAGCGGCGCGCATAAGAAGGTTCTGGTATGCGGCGCGGATGCAAATACGCGCATGACGGATTACACCGATCGCACCACTTGCGTTCTCTTTGGCGATGGAGGCGGCGCGGTGCTGATTGAGCCCTGCGAAGAGGGCGAGATCGGTTTCATCGATTATGTGCATGAGATTGATGGCTCCGGTGGCGTGAGCTTGAATTTACCGGGCGGGGGAAGCCTGAATCCGCCGACGCATGAAACGATCGACGCAAAGATGCACTACATTCACCAGGATGGCCAGGCGGTTTACAAATTCGCCGTTCGCAAGATGGCCGAATCAACAACGAAGTTGCTGGAACGCAATGGCGTAACCGGCGCGGACCTGAGCTGCTTTATTCCACACCAGGCGAACAAGCGGATTATCACAGCGACTTCGGACAGACTCGGGATGGATCCGGAACGCGTTATTATCAACATCGAAAAGTATGGCAACACTTCCGCTGGAACGATTCCATTGGCGATGGAGACGGCAGTTGAAGAGGGCAAAATGAAAAAGGGCGACCTGGTTCTGATTGCTGCCGTGGGAGCGGGATTTACTGTGGGCGCTGCATTGCTCCGCTGGGAGATCTAAGCATTGCGCGCAGCGGGCGCGACTTCGCCGCAAAGCTTTTTATCAGTGATTGCATTACGAAATAAGGAACGGTCGGGCGAGATTGCCTGGCCGTTTCTTATTGCAAAGTTTATCTTAAAAAATCATTCAAACGCAGAGATTAAAGTTTGAATTCGTATGCAGGTAGTACGCCGGTTTCAGTGGCAAGGCGGAAGAATCCGCGGATGGCGTCGATGCACTCATCATCGAGTGTGTAATGGATGTTTTTTGTCAGGTAAGTCCTGATGGTTTCTTTGGCGAGCGGGAGTTTGCTGCTCCACTCGTTGACAAGAGATTCGATGTTTGCGTGGCCGTGAATGCGGGAGTTGTCGAGGTCGGCGATGAGTTCAGGCGTAATGCGCAATGAGGGAGCAGCGGCCCAGATGGCTGAGACCCAGGCGAAGCCAGTTTGCTCACGCCAGAGTTCGGCTAGGTCGAGGTAGACGAGTTCTTCTCCGGTGCGCTCACGGCGATTGGTTTGTTCTTCAAGGGCGAGAAGGGCAGCGTCGCCGATGAGGAGTGCGGCGTCGGCGAGCGAGAGCATGCGGTTGAGATCGGCGGTGGCGGGGATGAAAGTGGTCGAAGAGTTGCCACGCAGGCGGAAGAGAATTTTTGTGTAGGCGAGGGTTGCGCGGCTGGCCGTGTCGGCGGCAAGAGTGCGGATATTGTCAATAGAATGATGGGCGCGATGGACGAGGATCAGTGAGCGGACGTGGTGCTTGGAGGCGATGGTTGAGCCGGGTATTGGCTGGAGAGCGGGGTTGGTAGCGAGTGCTGCAATGGGGACGAGACCGAGGTCGGCGGAGCCATCGGCGAGTGCGTCGGCGCATGCTGAAGGGAGCATCCAGTCGAGCGTGTAGCGGGTGAGTAAGGAGTCGGAGAGTGGGAGGTGAGTGAAGTCCCACATGAGCGGCGCCGGGTTGAGAAAGCTGATGGCCGCGATACGAACGAGAGGGTGAGTGATGGTTTGCACGCAACCTCTATAGTAACAATCCTGAGTGCGGGTGAAAGGCTTGCAGACCGGTACCTGGATGTTGACGATTTTTACGGCAAATTCGATGCAGATATGCTGGTTTTATGTAAAGAAAATTGCTGATGTTAACTATCTGGTTAGCCATCTTGAAAAAGTAGAGACTAAGGGACAGAGGGACTAAGAGAATTTGAGAGTGGAATCAGGTTTGGCCGTTCCTAATGCGCTGCAATAAGAAGCATGAATTTTATTGAGATTGATTATGGATTCGTTGTAGATTTTCATTTAAAGGCAAAGTAGGAAGTGTGTGAATTAATGTGTGGAGGTTGAGAAAAGTGGAAACGAAGATGATTGAATCAGGGCGATCGACTGAAGAGCTTTCAGTGCTTCGGCTTTACATGCTGCGGTTTTGCTACCTTGTGATGGCGGTAGGTTTGGGAATCGTGATCTGGCCAAGTGTGATTGTTCATACGAGCGATTTCGCCACGCAGTCCGGCGTTCGGTGCTCACTGCTGGCGGGCTTGTGTCTCATGTCTGCCCTAGGATTGCGTTATCCGGTGAAGATGCTACCTGTCTTGTTGTTTGAAATTGTATGGAAGGCGATTTATCTGATTGGTTTTGCGCTGCCGATGTGGAGGGCGCACCAGGTAAATGAGGCTGCCGCCGCGGATATTTTTGCCGTCAGCCTGATCGTGATATTTTTGCCGATGGTGCCATGGAGATACGCGATCAGGGGGTTTTTGCTGGCAAAGAGCGAGCGCTGGAAGTAGTGGCAGCGATGCCGTTGTTGGTTCCATTCTTGACTTTGAATGGTCAGAAGAATAAAGTTGGCGAACATTCAGTTGAGAGCTTATTCGCGTTTCTAAAAAGGCCTCCTGCATGAATGTTCGATCGATAATCGACAATTTTTGTACGACTTTTTCTCCATCTGCAATTGAATATCTCCTGATGAGGGAAACGTGCGCCCACATGGCCTATAGGCCGAGATATGTGCGTCGGGGACGATTTTTGCGGAGGCGGAGTGAGTTCAACGATAGAGAATCCATTGAATGCGAGTTCAGATGTAACAAAGCTTGATGAAGACCGGCTGGCTTGGCTTGCGTTGACGCTCTCGCCCGGGCTTGGGCCGAAGAGGATTTTGGATGCGGTGGCGAAGTTGAAGTCGCCGGGAATGCTTTTTGAACTGGCGCTGACTGAGCTTGAAGGGTTGCGATTTCCAGCTGAGTCGGCGCAGTTCATCTTTGAGGGCAAAGCGCGTCGGGCGGCGGAAGAGGAATGGGCACGCATTGCGGCGATGGGCGCGACGATTGTTACGTTCAGCTGCCCGGAGTATCCGGAACGATTGAAGGAAATTTACGATCCACCGCCGGTATTGTGGGTGCGCGGAGATGCGCGGCTGCTGACCAGACCCTCTTTAGCGGTGGTTGGGACGCGACATCCGAGTCCGTATGGAACGGGGATGGCGGAGTTGCTCTCCAGAGATTTGGCAGCTCGACGATTACTGATTGTGAGCGGCATGGCGCGGGGGATTGATACCTGCGCGCACAGGGGCGCACTGTCGGCGAAAAAACCGACGCTGGCGGTTTGGGGGACGGGGATTGACGTAGTTTATCCCAAGGAAAATCACAAACTGGCCGAGGAGATATTGGCTAGTGGCGGGACGATCATCTCTGAGATGCCGCTGGGGAGTTTCCCTGCGCCGCAGAATTTTCCACGCAGGAATCGGATTTTGAGTGGTCTCAGCGTTGCGGTTTTGGTGGTTGAGGCAGCGGAGAACTCAGGTACGCGCGTTACGGCGCGTTGCGCGGCAGAGCAGAATCGCGATCTGTATGCCGTGCCGGGGAATGTGACGAACAAGAATTCGTGGACGCCGAATATGCTGATTAGACAAGGCGCCAAGCTGGTGGCGACGTGGGAGGACGTGTGGGATGAGCTGTCCTCGCAGGTGCGCATTGAGCTTGAGGCGGGTGAGGTTGGGGATGGGGTTGAATCCATTTCGGCCGCCGCTGTATCCTTATTACCAGAGCCAACGCTGCGGCCTGAAGAAGCGATAGTGCTTGAAGTGCTGCGGCGCGATGAGAGTTTGCAAATTGATGAGGTGCTCGATCTGCTGGAGACGCAACTGACTTCCTCAGAGGTTTTTACCGCGCTCTTTGAACTGGAGATGGCTGGGCGAGTGCGCTGTTTACCGGGAAAAAATTACGTGCGGACAATGTGAATGCAGGTTTATTTTGTAGCGACGTCCCATTCCATTTCTCCCCGCTTGAGTAACGCGGATTTATCCTCTGCAAGAATCCAATGCTGCTTGATGAGTTCGTCGATGGCATTTGCGTACTGTGTGAGGTAATCTTCACGACTGGAATAACGTTCAGCGATGGATTTGCGTGGGTCGCTTGCGTTTTGGCGCTCTTGAGCCGTTTTTGGGAATGGAATATAAGAGCCGAGGAAAGCAACGCGTTGATCGGGCGCGCCGGTTGAAGGGTCGCGCAGATTCCAGCCGGAGTAGGTGGCAAGAGGCACGGTGACTTCCGGCAAGCGAACGCCATCACGCTCGTTGCCATCTGCATCAACCTGTGGAATAAGAACAGGAAAGGGCGCGCCGACTTTGGGCGGCTGGATGCTGAGAATTCCCGCTTGCCAATTGGGGCCAAAATCAACGCGCCAAGCTTCATTGGCTTCGTGAGGCAGATTAACGCCGGGGATTTTTGGAAACGCAAATTTGTTGAGCGGGACGAGTGTTCCATCGGCGATCTTCGGATAGTTGCTACGCGGAGGAAGAGTGTTATTGCGAACCCAGGCATCCATGTTGGTGATCATGGCGCGGAATAAATAGCGGACAGAGAGTGTTGATTGCAGTTGCTGACTGAGGAGTTCACCGGTGCCTTTTGCGGGCGGAAATGGGCCGGAGCCGTGCTCGAGTCCGGTGAAGTGATAAATGCGTACGTTCTCTGAAAGCGGCATGTCTTTGCTGCCGTCGGCTGTGATGTGAATCAAGCTGAAGGCGCGGCCCCAGTATTCATAAGAGGTGCCGGAGAAAAATATTTTTGGCAGAACTTTTTCAGCTACTGTGCGGTCGAGAAGGCCGGCTGTTTCTTTGGTGATGGGGTCGGTTTCGGATTGATCAGTGAAAGGGAAAATGTCAGTGGGGAAGAAGACTGAGGATGTGGGTTGTGCATCGCGAGAGGGTTGGGCGAAGCGGTAGTTGAAGCTGCCGCGTCCGGCTCCTGCAACGTGAGCAAGAACGCCATCAAGCGCGATGCGGCCTTCTTCGTCGGCGTTGAATCCCTGGTAAAGAAAGTCGCGCAGGAAGCGGCCGCATTGCGAGTTGCCTTGGCCGTAGACATGCTGCACAGGAGTAATTGAATCAGGCGCATGCTTGGAATAAGAAGCAAAATCACGAAATGCGGCAAGACCACCGCCTGCAATTACGGGGTCGGCTGCAACGTAAACATACTCGTAGATTTTGCCGGGCATGAAGCCGCCGTTCAGGTGGATGGTTCGGTTGTCTGGAGTGAGTTTGCCGTCAACGGTTTTTGCAAATTGCCACCCGGAGCGGGGAATCAAAGTGCGCGGGCTGTTGCGTGAATCGCGAACGGTAAGTTGATTGCGCGCGTCATCAGGGTAAGCGACAGGGTATTCGGAGCCGCCGATGTTGCCGACGATCAGATGTCCGAGAGGAATCTCAGACGCAGCTTTGGCGAGCATGATGTCGCCGCGCAGAAGTCCAGTGATAGTATTGCCGTGATCTTTTGCGATGGGTGCATAGAAGTGCAAAGCGTTTGGCCCTTCAGCATCCCATTGCCAGCCGAGGCTCACGATTGTGAATCCATTGCGCAAGAGCCAGCCGTCGCCGGTGTCGTTGGCTAGATCGTTGTCGCCACCGTCTACGGTACGGATGATTCCTGATCGCCCGCGGTTGGGAACTTCGAGGATCATGGAGCCGTTACCTTTTTGTGGATCTTTGGGTCTAACGGCGATGAAGTCGGAGGAGAATTCGACTTCGCCATTTTTCAGATTGACGGCGTTAGCGAGATCGACGATGGGGAGATTGTGCGGATTGTTGATGGGGAGAGAGAAATAAATTTTTCCGGTGATACGCTCGTAAGCGCCGGCCTCGCCGAATATTTTTCCATTTTGAATGTCTTTGCGTGTGGCAATCTCGACGCGGATGACGCGAGCGCTCAGTGGAGAAGCGGAGAGAAGCAGAACGAGGAAGAGCGAAAAGAGGCGCAGGGGAATTGCCATGCGATGAAGAATAGCACAGAGATAAGCCTTCAGAATCAACGCGGATGAATACTTTTTCAGTGGGATGGCATCTCTTAATAAGGATGGAAATTTGGGTTGGGCAGATATTTTTTCAGGCCTCGTGCTGTACAAGTTGAGGGGATGTAAGTGAATATGGTTCACGGACCGGTGGTTTTTGGTCGAAGCGCGAAAAATCATCTGACAGTGGAAATTGAATGGTGTTCCGTGATAGTGTGCGGATTTTGCGGGAGTTTTTCCCCCTTGTGACGTGAGGGTGGCTGGCAGCACAGAAGTTGAAGCGCAAAACAATGTATATTGATGACCACTTACCGAGTCAGGTTGAATGGACAGGTTAGAGTGGAGTTTGAAGCAAGGATGGCAATGAGCAAATCACTGGTGATTGTCGAGTCTCCCGCCAAGGCGAAGACGATCGAGAAGTATCTGGGCAAGGGCTATGAGGTGCTGGCTTCGGTCGGCCACATTATGGACCTGCCGAAGAATGAAATCGGCGTGGAGTTGGAAAACCGGACCTTTGAACCGACGCTGGTCGTCTCTCCAGGTAAGGAGAAGGTGGTTGCGCAGTTGAAGAAAGCTGCGGCCAAGGCAGATGCGATTTTTCTGGCACCCGATCCTGACCGCGAGGGCGAGGCGATTGCCTATCACCTGGCGATTCAGCTGGGCAAGACTGCGGCTGACAGGAAGAAGATTCAGCGTGTGACCTTTAATGAGATTACGAAGAAGGCTGTGAATGAGGCCTTCAATCATGCGCGGGAGGTGGATCAGAATCTGGTTGACGCGCAACAGACGCGTCGTGTGCTTGATCGTTTGGTGGGGTACCAGATTTCGCCACTACTTTGGGATAAAGTCCGGCGGGGGCTCTCAGCGGGCCGAGTGCAGACCGTGGCAGTGCGTTTGATTGAGGAGCGTGAGCGCGAAATTGGAGCATTCTCCCTGTCGAGTACTGGACGCTGGATGCGTTGCTCTATCCGGAGAAGCAGACGGAGAAGAAACTGACCGCGCGTTTTATCGGAATTGACGGTGAGCCGTCGCGCGTAGCGAATGGCAAGGATAAGGATGGCAAGGACCTTTATATAGCGAATGCTTTGCCGGATAAGCAGCAGATGGACGCAGTGATGGCTGCGCTTGAGAAGGCGGAGTGGTCGCTGGCGTCGATTGAATCGCGAGAGAGGCAGCGGCGCCCACTGGCTCCGTTCATTACGAGCCAGTTGCAGCGCGATGCTTCAAGCAAGCTTAGCTTCAATGTGCGGCGCACAATGGGTGTGGCGCAGAGATTGTACGAAGGCATTGACGTAGGCGCGGAGGGTACGGTCGGTCTGATTACCTACATGCGTACCGACAGCCCGCGTGTTTCGCCCGATGCGATAGCTGGCGCGCGTGAGTGGATTAGTCGCGAGATGGGTGCGAAGTATTTGCCCGCAACGCCGAATGAGTTCAAGGGCAAGAAGGCGGCACAGGATGCGCACGAAGCGATTCGCCCGACGGATGTTTCACGCACGCCGGATTCGATTGCGAAGTATTTGACTGATGAGCAACTCAAACTCTATCGGTTGATCTGGCAGCGCTTTGTGGCTTCGCAGATGATGCCGGCGATCTTTGATGTGACGACGGCGAAGATTGCGGCAGTGAGCAAAAAGACCGGGAAGACTTACGATTTCCGCGTCAGTGGCTCGGTACTGCGCTTCGATGGCTTCCTTAAAGTCTATGAAGTTCTGGAAGACAAAAAGAGCGACGACGATGACGACGAGGCGAGCAACAAACTGCCGAATCTCGACGGGGTGAAAAAGCTGGAGCTTGAAAAGCTTGACGAAAAGCAGAACTTTACGCAGCCACCACCGCGCTTCAACGAAGCGTCGCTGGTGAAGATTCTTGAAGAGAAGGGAATTGGCCGGCCTTCGACTTACGCGTCGATCATCAACACGAGTCAGGATCGTGAGTATGTGACGAAAATCAGCGGACGATTCTATCCGACTGAGATTGGCATGGTGGTTTCTGATCTGCTTGTCGAGAACTTTCCTTACATTTTTGATGTGGCATACACAGCGAGGCTTGAAGAGGAACTTGACGACATTGAAGAGGGTAAGGAGAAGTGGACGGATCTGCTGACCGGCTTCTATGGGTACTTTGAAGATGAACTCAAGGTGGCTGGCGACAACATGAGAGACATCAAGCGCATGGAGCAGAAGACGGACGAAAAGTGCGACTTGTGCGGATCGCCTCTGGTGTTGAAGTGGGGAAAATTCGGGAGCTTTTTTGCCTGTTCAGCTTACAACAAAAAGGACAAAAACAGCTGCACATTCACAAAGGAGAACACAGCTGGCAAGCCGGATCTGAATACTCCCGAGGCGCAAGAGGCTGGCGAGCAGGAGGAGTATTGCGAGAATTGCGGTCGCGTGATGGTGCTGCGTCGCGGGCCCTTCGGAATGTTCATGAGCTGCCCCTGATACAACGAGGATCCACCGTGCAAGACTTTCCGCAAGCTTAGCTCCAAGCAACAGCAGAAGCAATCACAGCCCAAGCCGACTGGCGAGGATTGCCCGCAATGCGGCAAGCCGCTGGTGCTGCGGCAGGGAAGTTATGGCGAGTTCGTGAGCTGTTCGGGATATCCGAAGTGCAAATATGTGAAGCAAAATATCATTGAGGGATTGAAGTGCCCGAAGTGCGGAACCGGCGACATAGCCGAACGCAAGGCGCGTCGCGGAAATCTCTTTTGGGGCTGCACGAATTATCCGAAGTGCGACTTTACCTCGAATCTGAAGCCGGTGGCCACGGTTTGTCCGGAGTGCAAGAGCCCATACCTTGTTGAGAAGGTGCTCAAGAGCGGGGTTTACCTGATTTGCCCGAATAACAAGAAGCCCGGCGAAGATGAGGCTGCCAAGGCACCTGCGAAGAAAGCGGCCAGGAAGACAGCGGCGAAAAAGACGACCAAGGCGGCTTCGAAAAAGGCTGCTGCGGTGGTAGAGGCGGAGGAGGTGAGCACGTGCAATTTCATCGAGCGGATTGGCGATGCGCCACCTCCGCCACCTGCGCCGACTTCATCCACGCATGGTCCGGTAGCAGAAAAAGATGAAAAACATTTGCAGACGGCTTGAGATGGTTTGTTTTGCATCAGGAATCAGAGAACAGCAGTCGGAGAAGGAAAAATGGAAAGTATGTTGGCATCGCCAGCGGATGCGGCGACAATTTTGAAGTTGTATGAGTTACGTACTGAACCAGTGATGCGCCAGGCGCGGGCTTGGGTGTTGACTGAGTTCTGGCCGAATACCGCCGATGAGTTTTTTGCCGTGATGGGAAACTATAAGGATCCGCATAATGCGTGGCTGCGCCAGGTGACAACCTACTGGGAGATGGCAGCGGCACTGGTGCTGCATGGCGCGGTTTCAGCCGATCTCTTCATGGATACTAACGGTGAGGGCTTTTATTTGTTGGCCAAATTTGCACCGATTCTGGATGATATTCGTGTGAAGAACAAGGCATTCATGCTCAAGACCTCGCAGTTAATTGAGAGAAATACAATTGCGGCTGCGCGATATGAGTTCGCGCTGAAGAGCACGACCCTCTTGCGGGCGAGCCTGAAGTGTTAGATGCCCCAAAAGTAAATGCTTGCCGAAACCTAGTGTGCGGGGTCATTATATTTGGATGTGATTTTGCTCATCCGGGCCATTGGCTCATGGGTGCGGTTACACAAATCCTTAGTTGGGATGAAAAGGCAGTACGATGGCGCGTGCAATCTGGAACGGCAAGGTAATAGCCGAGAGCAGTAAAGTGGAGACGGTTGAGGGGAGTGTTTATTTTCCCGAGTCGTCGTTGAAGCGGGAGTATTTTCGGGCCAGTTCGACAACGGCAACCTGTCCGCGTAAGGGATTGGCGCGGTATATGAGCCTGCTAATTGATGGACAGGACAACCCGGATGCAGCCTGGTACTACCCTGACCCTAAGCCAATGGCACGGAAGATTCGAGGTT
Organism: Acidobacteriaceae bacterium; assembly: GCA_027364815.1. Taxonomy (GTDB): domain Bacteria; phylum Acidobacteriota; class Terriglobia; order Terriglobales; family Acidobacteriaceae; genus CAIMNN01. The sequence continues at coordinate 11,706 of DAHXOQ010000036.1, forward strand.
ACGTGGCCTTCTGGCGAGGCGTTGAGATTGAAGAGTAGGCGCGCGTCTCGGCTATTGAATAGGATTAATTTTCTTAAATCAAAGAGCTATTCCGCCAACATTGAACCGCGGCAGGCGGTAGCGCCGCAGTTGCAGGTCAGATCCTCGTCCTTTCCGTCGTAGAGGCAATAGTCGTAAGTGATCTCTTCGCCTGCCTGAATGTCTTTGATGGCTTTGATCCAGATACGACCGCGAATTTCGCTGGTTTCGCAGTTGGGATCGCAGCTATGGTTGATAAACATCGCCGTAGAATGGCCGTCGATGACAACCTCTCCGTCGCCGAGTCCAAAGAGGTAAGTGATGGGTTTCTTCTTGTAGAGCCTGTCAGCCTGTTCTTTGGTCAAGCGGGGACCACTATACTCGGCAACACGCTCACCCTTTCTGACAGGGGTCGTGGTGTAGCAACCGGCGGCGTGAATGGATGAAGATCGGATGATAAGAGCCATCAGAATGTGTATGCTTTCATTAGATGAGGTCGTTGACCGCATCTTAGCATTTTGAGCTGTGGATTCTTTAGTTGAATGAGGGTTGGGGAGTGCGGTTGGTCATTCAGAGTCGAAAAAGATTGTTGACTGGTTGGGCACCAGGAGCTCTTGCCACATTTGCAATGGCTGCCTGCATTGGCCTGAATGCGCTCGGCCAGAGTCAGCAACCGGCAACGGATCAGAAGCCGCCAGTGACTAGTGGCCAAGGGAATGCACCGGCCAAGCCTGCGGCTGAGGGGAATCCTTTTCCTGGCGAAGAGACAGCTGCCCCGGTATTGCCAACGACGAATGCGCCTTTAGCCGATTTGAGCGGCGAAGCCGAGGCGATGAGCCGCAATCTGCCAACTGTGGATACCGATCCGGCCAGGAGCCCTGAAGATTCTGAATCGTTTGTTGAACAACCGAGTGGAGTGGATGCGCTGGAGAGTTCCAGCCTCAGCGGCATGCACGATACTGACCCAGATGATAGTTCCGCATCTGGTAACTCCCGGCAAGGCCGTGGCGCTCATGGTGGTCGCGGCAAAAATGGCGCTCCTGTAGCCGAACACCAGGAGTCGGTAAAAGAGGATCTGGATGTTGGCAGTTTGTACCTTGACCAGAAGAACTGGAAGGCGGCACTCTCGCGTTTTGAGTCAGCCCGGGTGCTGGACCCGGAGAATCCCGAGACATTTTTTGGAATGGCGGAGGCAGAATTGCACCTGGGAGACAAGGTGAACGCCAAGGCGCATTATGAAAAAGTGCTTGAGTATGATCCCGATGGCAAGCATGCCCGTGCGGCAAAAAAGGCATTGAAGGAGATTGGCGAGGGCAAATAAGGCGGTCTGAGCCTGAGTTAACAGCGGAAACAATACTCGATTATGGAAAAGTGAGAAATTCGTATAAAAATTTAGCAGGGATATGGTTGGAGATGCTCATTGCCTCTAGTAAAATTTAGCTGCCATTGCTTTCAATGAGTAGACTTGGACGTGAGGAAGGAACTGCAATTAATCAGACGAGACAAATTCACCCGGTGCTTCTGAATGCACTTAATTCTTTCCGGGAGGTGCTCGAGAGCGCAAGCCTGGACGAGTTGCAGGTGGTTCCCGGAATCAGCGCGCAATATTGGTGCGGCCAGCAGGTGGTTGAGCACCTGTTGATGACGATGGAGCGATCGCGCCTGGAATTGACGAAGCACCTTGAGCAGAAGCGGCTCAGGATGGGCAAGCGCAGCTTCCTTCAGACTGTGATCAAGTCTCATCTTTTCTGGTTTCGCAATATGCCGCGAGGAATTATTGCGCCGCGCAGTTTGCGTCCGACCGAGTGGACACCCATGAGCGGAGCCGAGCTGTCGGCAAGAGTCATGAATGCTGGCGGAGATCTGGATGCGGTGTTGGTCAACAGCCGGAGAGTCTTTGGGATGGAACCGTGCGGCGAACATTGGATGTATGGCCCACTGCGCGTGGAGGACTGGCGCGCCTACCATGCGATTCACATCAATCATCATCTGAAGCAGTTGAAGTCGGCGATTTCCTACGCAAAGAATCCGCCAGCGCCGGTAGATCAGTCTTTGGATGCTTTGAGCGGCACATGGTTCACGGACAGCAAGTACAAATCAACGGATTGATTTTTTTGAGCGAGAATTTCACTCTCCCATTTTGCAATGTAAATAGAATTAAAAGCCTGCCCAGCGCAGGTAGACTGCGATGATGCGCTCACCGTAGACCGAACTGATGACTCCACCAATGCAGAGGAAAGTACCTAGCGGAAGATGAGTCATGGCCCACAGGCTTTTCAGTGTATCATCTTGCGTTTCTGAGGAGAGCGGCTGCGCAGAATTCACTTCTGGAGTTGCTTTATTTTCTTGCTTGCGGCCACGAATCAGCAATAGAACTGAGTAAGCTGCGCCTAGCGTGACCCCAATGAACAAGCTGAGTAGAGCACCGGGCAGGCCAAGCCAAGCTGCAAGCATGGCCATCAGCTTTGCATCTCCGAGGCCCATGCCCTCTTTGCGGCGTACGAGCCAATAAAGCCAGCGGATGAGCAGGATGATGGATGCGGCAGTAGTAACAGCGATTGCCGGGTAGAGGATCAGCGTCCAGATTCCAAATGGTAGATGTTCCAATCCCCCAGTGTGCGGAAGACCTGTTTTTGCATCGGACCATATGAGCATGAATGGGGTTGTGATTGTAACTATCAGGCCAATGGCTGTGCCGGTGAGAGTGAGCCTGTCAGGCAACCAAAAGTTTTCAGCATCCAGAAATGCAAGCGCGGCCAGTGACCAGAGGAAGTACATTTTTCCAATGGTCATGATCAAGAGGAAGACCACGAGTGATGAGGGCAAAAGGGGATCAGCTGATAAGCCGACAAAGTGCCAACCTTGATAGGCCCATAACACGGCTACAATAGCTTCAACCAATGGATAACGCCAACTGATTGCGGCGCGGCATTTGCGGCAGCGAGCGCCAAGAATAATCCAGCTAAGCAGTGGAATATTTTCCCACCAGGAGAGCGTGTGCCAGCAACTGCGGCAATGTCAGCCGGGGCGCACAATGCTTTCTCCATAAGGCCAGCGGCTCAGGCAGACGTTGAGAAAGCTGC
>DAHXOQ010000370.1 GCA_027364815.1 Acidobacteriaceae bacterium
CGCCACCCTTGATCCATCAAAATTGAAGTAGGCAACAGCGACTACGGGACTGAAGGACTGAGGGACTGAGGGAAATTAAGTAGGGAACAGGTTTCTTGCTTTTCTCAATCAACCAATAAATTGGGTGCCCCCGGTCCCTCGCTTTTGGGGACCGGGGATTCCACACTCTCACTTACTTCGTCTTCGGATAATCTACGCGGATAGTCAAAATCTCATAGGGATGTATCGGCACCTTCACCACATCCCCTTCAATCTTCAGTGCCGCACCCTCCGGCACTTCCATCATATTCGTCACCGTCGCTCCCTTCGCTCCCTTCGGCACATGGAACTCCGCAACTGTTTCTTTCCCCGCCCCCTCATATGCGCGGAAAATCAACCCATCGGCATCCTCAGCCTTCTTCACCGCCGTCAGCACCACATTGCGCGGCTCCACGCTCGCAAAGGAGTACTCCGCCGGCAGCTCACCCGCGTGCGCCGTCGTCACCACCGCCGTCAGCGGGTAGTTGTACTCCCACCCGCGTCTCACCGTCTCCGCATCCTTCCAGTCTCCAGAATGTGGATACAGCGCATAGTGAAAATGATGATGGCCCATGTCGGCTTCCGGGTCAGGCCACTTCGGCGAACGCAGCAGCGTCAAACGCAGCACATTCCCCGCCGCATCATACCCATACTTCGAATCGTTGATCACGCTGAGGCCATGCACTTTTCCATCCGCGCCCTTGCCGCTCAGATCAGCCCAACGCATCGCCGGCACCTCAAACTGCGCCTTCTCCCAGGAGTTGGTTCGCTTGGTGGTGCGCTCGATGGAACCGTAGGGAATTTCGTAGGTGGCGTGATCGCTCTCGACGGAGAGCGGGAAGGCGGCCTTCAGCAAGACGTGATCTTCGTGCCAATCAACCTCGTTGTCAATGTTGACGAAATCTGAATCTGGATCAAGGCTGATGGTTTGAATAAAATGTGATTTCCCCCAATGGCTAGTAATTCTGACACCAGTTATTGCTAAATTCTCTGTAACTCCATGAATGGAATCAATTTTTTCAATGAAATTTGGAGCTACATCCAAAGTACCAGGATCAATATTCCATGCATCGTAATCCTTCGGAATGTCTTTGAAAAACTGGAGTTGATTTGCACATGAATTTTCTTTTATCAGATTCTCAGTCTCTTTAAAAATTCGAATGCCTCTGATACAACCTGTCAATTGATCGATAGTTACTGACATCTTATTATTGTGAAAGGCAATAGGGACTGCATCGAATGATGGTGCAGTATTGTCTTCACCATCTATATATGGAGCAAGATTAATTACTTTATAACCAAAAGCTGGAACCGTGATAACAGGTATTGTGAGTTTTGCGACACCTGTTGCGTCATTACGAGAATCGATGCCAACAATAGCAGGTGAATTCTCAAGGTCATGCTCATTCCTGCCAGTTATTCCATATGACTTCACATTCTTCAAAGAATTTGGAATCTCGACAGTTACAGCCGACGTACGCTCCCAGCCAAGTGAATTAAAAACTACAACTGGTATTGAATCTGTTTCCCAATGCTTCTGAGGAACAGATGTCGTTGACTTACCTGTTATTTGTTCTATGTCTTTTTTGAATTCCTTCGGTAACTCATTGCTCACTTTGTTTGTCTTGATATCAATTTTGCTAATCAAAGCGTCAAGGCTCTTCGCAGAAATATCATTTGTTGAGAACTTCACCCAGTCATAATCCTTCTGCGCGTCTTTGTAGATGACGCCGATGCCGGAGCCGGCGGCGAGGTCGTGGAACTGGTTGAAGAGAACTTTTTTCCAGTCTTCGGTCAGCTCGTCGGTGGGGTATTTTTTGCCATCGAGCCAAGCCAACGACGCCCACTTCTCAGCATCCAGAACCTCAACTTCACTCTCCCGCATATTCTTCTTGTGGTTCGCCTGTGTTGTCATCACTCCGCGGTGATACTCAAAGTACAACTCGCTCTTCCAGGTCGGAATCGCAACCTTGCCGGCGACCGCATCGGGCGCTTTGTAGCCCTTGGCGATGGAGGCGTAATTCCACTCCGGGCTGTTGGGCGCGATTTGCTTTTCGACGTCGGTGAAGAAGGTCTGCGCCAGGCCGAATTGCATCTTCGGCACCACAGGCTTCGGATCGTTCGCAGTTCCCTTCGCCCATGCCATCCCCTCATCCAGAACCGCCCGCGTCGGCCCGCCGCCATGGTCGCCCACGCCGTAGAGGTCCATGATCTCCGTCATTCCCGGCGCGCGCTCGCGAGCCGTCTTCAGATCTCCCGTCAACCGCACCGGATTCAAGTCGCCG
>DAHXOQ010000371.1 GCA_027364815.1 Acidobacteriaceae bacterium
TTATTACACCTCCGGTTACGACGCCAGCGTACTCGATGGTGTCTCGCTTCATGCGCGAGCCGGCTTTGATTGTGCCTTCATCATTGAGTTTGGTTTTGGAGCCGGGTGTTCCGGTGACCATTGAGGAGATATGGTAGCTGGTGCCATCGGGGAGGATGATGGTTTCAGGACGCAGACGCATGTAGCCGCTGGAGCCGAGGTGATCGCCCGAAGAAACTTTGGTGATCTGGCCGTTAATTTCAGAGCCGGTTGGGATGAGGACCTGGCCATTGGAGAGAACGTCAGAGGAGACGCGGCTTTTGAAGGGAGTTCCCTGCGCGCTGCTTGCGCTGGAGAGGCGGTTAACTAAGCGGACACGAATGGTGGTGCCTTCAAGAATTTCTCCGGGCTCAGCGTGACGGGGCTGAACAATGTCGCCATCCGGGTCGCCAGTGGGATTTTGAAGCGTATTCGCATTGATGGAAGCGGGCTGAGAAGTTGTGGATGATGTTGCGTTTGACACGGCATGCGGCGTGTCGCCTACGATGCCTTCATCTGGATCAGTGGCGCGGTTTTGCAGCGCGGGTTGCGCAGTGGTGGTGTCGGTTGCAGCTTGCGGATCAGGCTGCGGCGCTGACTGCAACAACTCCGGCTGAGCGGCCGGAGTTGCTGTAGATTCAAGTTTTGATGGAGAGGGCTTGGCGATCGGAACTGTATTGTCGTTGGGTTCTCCGGCGTCATTTGCAGGTGGATGAGAGATGCCGGTGTTTTGAGCAGGGTCTTGAGTTTGTACCTGCGCGGCAAGCGGAAGTGTGAAGGTTAGGACAGCGAGGATGAGAACCGCAAGAAAGAGCGCTACCAGAAAGATGCGGTTGGTGGCGAAGCTGGCTCTGCGCAACCGGATGGGCATTTGAGCGTACATAGTGAACAGCCTCCACGAGTGTTGTGCCCGGCACGGCAACAGCTGGCGTGCCTGAACGCGTCCTAGTGCTTTGACAGCGGCCGCACAAAAAAGTTGCTTTGTGCCGGAATGCTGCCCGTTTGAACGCGCGATTGAAGAAACCACGCGTTTTTATTGCTGATTTCAGCTTAGCGAGTTTCTTAATTAATTGCGCGTGATGTGACGAAAGTGCATGCAGATGTGTTCCTTAGCCGTCACGAATCAAATTGAATAACTCCCCGGATGGGTTTGTTTGCAACTTGATGAAGAGTGAATATGCGCGCACAGAGGTAGAGATGAATTCGTCTTGCCTTCGCATCGATTTCAAATCTTTGAAATAGTTTGTGTTTACATATACTCCTGCACGTGGAAGACTCATCCGATTGTGATGACGCCCACAGCGGCTTGGCACGGGTACTTTGTTAAACTCAGTGTGGAAGCGTTTTGCCAATACTGGACGGAGTGAGGAGAGGTGCACGTGGCGGAAATTCTGACAACAATTCAGAGCGCCGCAGGAGAGCATCTGGCTGTAGATCGCCGTCCGAAACTGAATGACAGATTACTGCACCGCATAGCGAGGACTGAAATGACAGAGATTGTTGCGATTCAAGCGCGCGAGGTACTGGATTCGCGCGGAAACCCGACTGTTGAAGCTGACGTGATTCTTGAGAGCGGCGCACGTGGCCGCGCGATTGTTCCCTCTGGCGCATCGACCGGTGAGCATGAGGCAGTTGAACTGCGTGATGGCGACAAGGGTCACTACCTGGGCAAAGGAGTTCTGCAGGCGGTAGAAAATGTTGAGACGATCATTGGACCGGAACTTGAGGGCTTTGATGCCGCGAATCAACGTCTGCTCGACCAGACAATGATTGCTCTCGATGGCACGCCGAACAAATCGCGACTGGGCGCGAATGCGATTCTTGCGGTTTCTATGGCCGCAACGCGCGCAGTTGCCTCTACACTCGAAATTCCTCTCTACCGCTATTTGGGCGGCATCAACGCCTGCATTCTACCGACGCCGATGATGAACATCATCAATGGCGGCGCACATGCTGATAACAACGTGGACTTTCAGGAGTTCATGATTATGCCGGTGGGCGCAGAGAGATTTTCAGATGCGTTGCGCTGGTCAGTTGAGGTCTTCCACACGCTCAAGGGCGTGTTGAAGAAGAAGGGCTACAACACAGCCGTTGGCGACGAGGGCGGCTTTGCCCCTTCGCTGAAGTCGAATACGGAAGCCGTTGAAGTGATTCTTGAAGCGATTGAGGCGGCGGGATACAAGCCCGGTGAGCAGATTGCGATTGCGCTGGATCCGGCATCGAGCGAGTTCTACAACAAGGAGACGGGCAAGTATGTCTTCAAGAAGAGC
>DAHXOQ010000372.1 GCA_027364815.1 Acidobacteriaceae bacterium
GGGTAGACGGAGCCATTGGGGTCGAGAGTATTGTCCTGGGTCTGGATCAGTGTGCTGCCATCGGATGACATCCATTGGTGGTTGAATTGGTTGCTGGCTTCAATTTTCTGGCCGGTGGATGGGTTGATGAAAGTTTGGCGATCGAGGGAGTAGAGAGAAGTCTGGTGAGCTGCGTTGTCGATGGCGGCTTGATTGTTACGGTCGTTTTGGATGGCGCGGTTGGTGCTGTCTTTCAGGTTGGCATCGAATTGCTTTGCGCGGTTGAGCATTTGCTGATTCTGCTCGGCGAAGTACTGCTGATTGGCTTTGAATTGAGCGTCGTTGTCCGCCCGGAATTTCTGGAAGGCGTTTCTCATGTCGTTGATGACGCGGTTGTCCCAGGCGGGATTGATTGCGGGTTGCGGAGGAGCTTTTTTAATGACTTCATCGAGATGGCCTTTAGGCGCACGGAAAATGATGGTGCCCCGGGAGCTGCAAGAGCGTTTGGTGTAGCCGGGAGTAGGAGAAAGACCGAGGCCGCGGGGCATGGGCATGGCGTGCGATTCAGTGCAGTCGATGAGGGTGAAGAGGGATTCCTCGACGGCGACACCGTTGAGCTGGTACTCGACGACGACACGTGCGCCATCCAGATACTGGCGTCCGAAATTGCGGGACTGTGAAGCGAGCTGAAGATTGTTGTTTTTAATTGCGTCCTGGTTTGCTTGTGAAAGCGGCTTGATTTCAACCGAGGTTGCATGGGGATGCAGATTGGGAACGGCGATGTTGAGGAGGAGTCCTGCGGCGGAGTCGATGGGGATGTTGGAAGGGCATTTTGGTCCCATCATGTTGGAACCGTTGCTGGTCCAGGTCCAGGAAACGCCGGGCAACTGAGCAAAAGCGGTGAGGCCGTCAGGACTCTCGGAGACGTAGGAGAGAGCTGAGGCAAGGACCGGGGCGGGATGACAGCCGCCGGGGCGGAGAATCTTGCCGGCAAACTTCCATCCTGCGGGGACTTCGATGGTGAAGGCCGTCATACCGTAGACGGGGTCCTGAACGTCAACTTTGCGGGTGCTGCTCCAATTGGCGTTTGCAGCGTGCGTGGTGGGTGATGCGCTCTTCTGGCTGAAACAGCCAGTGACGGTGACGATAGCGAGGACAGCGGTTGCAGTTACGATTGCAATTTTGTGCTTCATTAAGAACCTCCACAAATCCATTTGGAACCCTCCTGCATGGAGCGAGCTGGGATAGAGTGCATCTTATTAGAACGCACAGGCAATACGCGATGAATAATTCGTCATTCTTTGGCGCGATATTGAGGAAGGCAACAAGAAGGAGGATATAGTGTCAATCAATTTATTTGGGTTTGGGTTTGGCGAGTCAGCTTGCGCTTCGCGCAAATCAGCGAGTCAGCGCGGTGAGCCAGAAATGACAGGAGACAAAGCAAGCGGAGAGTATTTGAGGGAATGAAGCGTAAGTTATTTGCGGGTTTTGGCGATTTCGGGGCCGAGGAAGTCGTCGAGCGACCACCCAGGCATGAGAGTTGGTTGAACGATGGATTCCGGGTGTGCCTTGCGTTCGACGTCTTCCGGGATGAGGTAGTTTTCCGAGAGGCCTTTTTTGAGGAGGGCGAAGGCGTCTTCAGGGGAGTCAGCGAAAGAGAAGAGGCCGAGGTCAGGAGCGGAGACGGTGCCTGCATCGACGAAGGCCTGAAGGTTGATGACTTTGTTCCAGTACTCGGAGCCGTAGAGGATGACGGTGATTTTTTTTGCGAGCTTGTGGGTTTGGGCGAGGGTGAGAATCTCAAACATTTCGTCCATGGTGCCAAAGCCACCGGGGAAAACGACGAGAGCTTTGGCAAGGTAAGCGAACCAGAGCTTGCGCATGAAGAAGTAATGGAACTCGAAGTTGAGGCTGGGAGTGAACCAGGGGTTGGGCGCCTGTTCGAAAGGCAGGCGTATGTTGAGGCCGATGGTTTTTCCTCCGGCTTCATGTGCGCCACGGTTGGCAGCTTCCATGATGCCGGGCCCGCCTCCTGAGGTGACGACGAAACGGGCACGGCGTGAGGGGATTTGTTTGGCCCAGTCGGTGAGGAGGTGGGAGAGCTGTCGGGCGTCCTCATAGTAATGTGACATGGCGAGGGCGGTGGTGTTGGCTGGGGTTGGAGAGATAGCGAGGGCTTTATCGGCGACTTCGCGACTGTGAATTCGTGCGGAGCCGAAGAAGACGACGGTGTCCTGGATGAGTTCGTGACGAAAGCGGGCCAGGGGTTCCATGTACTCGGC
>DAHXOQ010000373.1 GCA_027364815.1 Acidobacteriaceae bacterium
TCTTTGATCCCCATGATGATCTTGATTGCGTCCGCCTCATTCGGCGGTGGAACCTTCACCGCCTGGAATCTGCGCTCAAGCGAACGGTCTTTCTCAATGGACTTTCTGAACTCTGCCGGAGTTGTCGCGCCAATGCACTGAATCTCTCCGCGCGAGAGTGCCGGCTTCAAAATATTCGCCGCGTCGAGTGACCCCTCGGCTGAACCCGCACCAACCAGAGTATGCAGCTCATCAATAAAGATGATTGCGTTCTGATTGTCCATCAGCTCCTTCATGATGTTCTTCAAACGCTCTTCAAATTGTCCGCGATATTTTGTTCCGGCGACGATCAGCGAAAGATCAAGCGCCAACACTCGCTTATCCGCCAGAAAACTAGGCACCTCGTTGTCGGTAATCCGCTGCGCCAATCCCTCGACGATCGCCGTCTTGCCCACGCCCGGCTCGCCAATCAGCACAGGGTTATTCTTCGTACGGCGGCAGAGTATCTGAATCACGCGCTCCAATTCCGCATCGCGACCCACCAACGGATCCAACTGACCGTCAGCGGCTGATTGGGTCAGATCGCGGCTGAACTCCGCCAGCAAACTCGACTCCCTCTGCTGTTGCCGCTGTGAGCTTTGCGGTTGCGGCTTCTCCTGCGTCACGCGAGAAAGCTCCTCGCGAATCTGCGCCAGCCTCAAACCGCGCTCCGACAAAATTTCTGCGGCAAAACATTTTTCTTCGCGCAGCAATCCAAGCAACAAATGCTCCGTGCCAATGTGCTTGTGCCCCAGCCGCTCAGCTTCTTCCGCTGCATAGGCCAGCACCCGCTTGCACTCGTTTGAAAGCGGCAAATCCACACTCGTCGATACCTTCTCGCGAATCGTGGTGTGCGCTTCAATCTGTTTCCGTATCGATTCAACCGACGCATGCGAACGCAGAAAGCGATTCGTCAGCGCCTTGTCCTCGCGCAGCAAGCCCAGCAAAAGATGCTCGGTCTCAATATAAGGGGAACCAAACTGGCTCGCCTCATACCGCGCAAAGAAGATCACTCGCCGTGCCTTCTCCGTATACCGTTCAAACATCGCCTTCTCCTCTGCCAGTTATCGGCAACCGTGGCTGAATCGTTGAATACCCCGGCGCAGCGCTTGCTCCCACGCCCATTTGCTTACTTCTATGCTAACCGCAAAGGCATCAAAACCTGTAAATCAGTTGTGACTTCACTTCATTTGATTCAGCAAACTCAAAAAAGTCTCAAATCTGCTTAAACTGCCTTCAATCGCCCACCTTCAAGCCTGAGCGCGCGCGTGCATCGCCCTGCAAGTTCCTCATTGTGAGTCACCAAGATCGAGGTCAATCCATGCTCCCGGTGCAATCGCTCAATCAAATCAAAGACCAGCCCGGAAGTCGTCTCATCCAGATCGCCGGTCGGCTCATCGGCTAATAATATTTCAGGCTGCGTCACTAGAGCCCTCGCCAGAGCCACGCGTTGCTGCTCGCCACCTGAGAGTTCACCCGGCCTGTGAGTAGCGCGGTCTGCCAATCCTACCTCGCCGAGCCATTTCTGCGCCGCGATAAGAGCCGACGCTCGAGTGTCGCCTCGAGCCATCAGCGGCAGCGCCACATTTTCCTCCGCCGTAAACTCCGGCAGCAGATAATGAAACTGCCAAACATACCCAATCTTCCGATTTCTGAACTCCGCCGCCGCCCTCAGATTCAGCCCTGCCAAATCCACATCCGCGCAGACCACGCGTCCCTCGGTCGGATGATCGAGCGCACCCAGAATATGCAGCAGCGTACTTTTTCCCGAGCCCGAGCGCCCCAAAATCGCCACCATCTCGCCCCGCTCCACGCGCAGATCCAGAGAGTCAAAGAGCCGCAGCGCACCTCGCGCCGTGGCATACTCTTTCGCCAGCCCTGTGACATAAATCGCAGGAGCACGGAGGGAGGTCGGGGTTTTAACCCCGACATTTCGATCATCGGAAAGGATTGGGGCTTCAGCCCCTGAGGTCTGCTCCATTTGGCGTTAGTTTATCGTGCAGGAGCGGCAGCCTGTGGATTAACCGGCGGAATTGCATTTACATTGAGTTTTCCAATCCGTCCATTCGGCCCCACGATAAAGGGCAGTGAGAGCGCATTCCAATTCCCATCATCGAGCGGCGTCCACGTCTTCCCATCATCCCTGCTCACATCCGACCCATTCGTCCCCGCCGTAATCCAAAGCTTCAGAGACTCACTCCATTGCAGCGGCGCCCGCAACCCATGTGGTAGTTTATCCGA
>DAHXOQ010000374.1 GCA_027364815.1 Acidobacteriaceae bacterium
AATTTATGCGGATTTTTCAGGGTATTCGGATATTGCGATTGGTTCGGCAAGGCTGTTCGGGATCGTAGTGCCGGAGAATTTCAACTGGCCGTATGGGCGGCGGAATATTCAACGCTTTTGGCAGTGCTGGCATATGTCGCTGATGAGTTGGCTGAGGGATTATGTTTATATTCCGCTGGGTGGATCGCGCGTGGCGATGCCGCTTGTTTATTTGAATTTGATGGCGGTGATGCTAATCAGCGGGTTGTGGCATGGCGCAGGATTGAATTTTATTGTGTGGGGATTGTGGCATGGAGTGCTGCTGGTGGTGCACCGATGGTGGAGGCAGATCAAGCCTGAGCCGAGTTTGCATCCTGCGGCGGTGATGGGGAGCCGCGTGCTGACGTTTGTGATGGTGAATGCGGCGTGGCCCTTCTTCTGCATGGATCTGCATACGGCGATCTTCTTTTACAGGAGGATACTGATTGGATGATGAAAAAAAGCAGAGCAGTGGTTGAGTATCTGGCAGGTGAACGCGATCTTGAGCAGGTTGAAAGTGCGCCGGGTATTTTGACGGGAAAGTATGAGTGGGTGGTGCGGTGTGCTGTTTGGGCCGCGGCCGTGTTGCTGATTTATGCATTCAGCGGGCAGGCATCGAAGTTTATCTACATTGATTTTTGATTTGGGGATTTTTGTGCGCGGACGAAGATTACTTCCGGTGTTGATTTCAACGGCCATTTTGCTGGCCGCGCTCAATGTTGCGCTCGGGATCTGGAGTCAACGTGTGCCGTACAAAACAAAGCTTGAAACCATCCGTAAGGCGGAGAACCCGAATATTGTTTTCACTGGAAACTCAATGATGGATCGTCACCTGGACATGGCGGAGTTTACGGCGGTTGCTGCGCAGCACGGAAAAGATTATCGGCCCGTGGATGCGGCGCTGGGTGCGAGTTTGAATCCGGAGCAGTGGCTGCTTTTTGATTATGCAGTGCATCAGCATGCGGGGATACATACATTGATAGCGGGCTTTAATGATGCGCTGTTGACCTCGGAGCCTGTGACGCATCCGATGGAGCTCAAAGGAAACAGGCTGCTGGCGCTGGATCACCGGTTTGCGATTGAACAGGGATTGGCGGCTTACAATTTTGATTTGGTCGAGCAACTTGAGTTCAGAGTTTTACGGGTTTGTCCGCTGGTGAGGGAGCGGGCGAATGTGTGGAAGTATGTTGAGTTGATGCGGCGTGGCATGGGCGAAATGGGAATGCCTGAAGAGAAAACGACGGAACTGGGACGCGTGAAGGATTTTGAATCGATTGAGTACTTCATTGCTGAGAATTTTCCCATAGAAGTTGTCGAGTTCAACACTCATCCGGACAAATTTAATATGAGTTATGAACGCATCTTCAACGAGGCGCAAGCGCGGAATATGAAGGTGGTGATTCTGCTGATGCCGATCTCAGAGCAGCATCGGGAGAAGTACTACAGTCAGCCGATCTGGCATGAATACATGGAGAATATGCGTCGATTGGCGGTAGCGCGCGGGATGACAGTGATTGATGGCAGCGAGTGGGTGAATGGCGAGAAGAATTTTCAAGACCCACTGCACATGACGCCGGCAGGGGTTGAGATATTTACAAAGAGATTAGCGGAAGAGTTATCGAAGTAAATTATTTTGCAGAAAAAGTAGCGCGAAACCACAAGACACCGAAGACGATGGCTGCAATGGCGAAGACGATAATGCCTGCGGGAAGGCCGGCGTAGAGGTAACTGTCGTTGTATGGGACGTTGTGGTTGCCGTAGATGTTCCATGCGAGCAATGCGAAGATGGCGATGGTGGTGACAGCGAAAAAGGCGAGAAAACCGGATGCGAGAGTAAGCAGTGCGCTGGTGAAGAAGCCGAAGCCTTCAAGAGGAAAGCCGAGGAATTTGCCGTGCGATTTTTGAGTGGGTACGTTGGAGTGGCTGGAGTTGGCGGTGGTAATGCTCATAAGGGGAGGCCTCTGGACTAGAATACAGTTTTATGGCCAGTAGTGCACAAGTCGAACTTTGGAGTGCGGAGCGGGTTACCGCAGAGACGCCGATTGAAAAGGCGACGAATGGTGTGCGCGCGGCGTTGTGGGGCGAGACGCGGCTGACAGAAAAAGATTTTGGTCGGATGGTGGGCGCGGTTCCGGCAGCGCTAAGCGAGGCGATCAAGTCGCGGGTGTATTATTTTGTGCCGCTGGTGATATCAGAGTTGCCGGAGACCCAGATTGCGCCGGGTTATAC
>DAHXOQ010000375.1 GCA_027364815.1 Acidobacteriaceae bacterium
TCGTCAAGCACTCTGACAACTGGCGCATCGAGCGCATGCCCGCCGTCGATCGAAATCTCCTGCGCATGGCCATCGGCGAACTCCTCGCTTTCAAAGGCACACCCTTCCCCATCATCATCAACGAAGCTCTCGAAATCGGCCGCCGCTACTCCGGCGCCGAATCCATTAACTTTCTCAACGGTGTTCTCGACGCCGTCGCCCGCTCCCTCATCTCAAAAAACAAGTAGTTTTTGTGAATACGAACTCTTGCTTACTCACAACCAATCACCGTAACATCGACTTGAATCTGTTACTCTTTGGCCGTATGGAATTCACAAATCTTCTCGTTGAAATTCGCTCCCCGCTCGCCATCGTTACCGTGAACCGCCCCAAGGTTCTCAACGCGCTCAACGCCGCGACTCTCGCCGATCTCGACGCCGCATTCACCGCTCTCGGCAATGATGAATCCGTTCGCGCCGTGCTCCTCACCGGGGCTGGCGACAAGGCCTTCGTCGCCGGCGCTGACATCAGCGAACTCGCTCCCATGAGCGACATGGAAGCTCAATCTCACTCCGAAGCCGGCCAGGCCATCTTCCGCCGCATCGAGCAACGCGGCAAGCCCGGCATCGCCTGCATCAACGGTTTTGCGCTCGGCGGTGGATGCGAGCTGGCCATGGCCTGCACTCTGCGTATCGCCTCTCTCGATGCCAAGCTCGGCCAGCCTGAAGTCAAGCTCGGGCTCATCCCCGGCTACGGTGGCTCCCAGCGTCTTCCGCGCCTCGTCGGTCGCGGCGCTGCCCTCAAAATTCTTCTCACCGGCGCCATCATCAATGCCGAAGAGGCTTACCGCATCGGCCTCGTGGACGAACTCGCCAAATCCGATGAGCTCATGCAACAAGCTGAGAAGCTGGCTCTCGCCATTGCCGCCAACGCACCGCTCGCCGTCTCTGAAGTCATCAGCGCCGTCGACGAAGGGCTCGAACTGCGCCTTGACAGCGCCATGGCCCGCGAAGCCGAGGGTTTCGGACGCATGTTCGCAACTCAGGACAAAATTGAAGGAACCACTGCATTTCTCGAAAAACGAAAGCCTGTTTGGCACGGAAGATAAATGCGTTATCCTTGATGAAGTGATCTTTCATCCAGCAAAATTAGGCTTTTTGAACACCGTGAGCTGGAGTATTGACAACTGTTTAGACAAAAGCCTACTGTGACTTTGTTTTTTTATGAAGGAGTTTTCCACCATGGCACTTTTTGAACTGCAGGCTAAAGAAAGCGAACTGAGCAAACTCGCCGAGGATTATTGGGAACAGTCTGGTGAGCGTGAACGACAATTGGAACGCGCCGCTTACGAGGCTGGTGCCTCCATCCTAAAAGGGGACTACTCGCTCATTAATCTCGAAATCATTGTCCGCTGGAAATCTGAACGCGTCGTCCACTACCTCATCGGAAACAGCGAGAAAATCATCCGCCAAATCCTCGCACTGGTCGCCAACCCGGAAACGCCTCTGCGCCTGGCCATCGAGTCACTCACATCTCTGCGCGGTATCGACATGCACGTTGCCACCGCTGTTCTCTCCGCCATTCATCCGGAGAAATACGCGGTCCTCGATTTTCGCACTCTCGTCGCTCTCGGCCACGAGCGCCATAACATCGACTTCTACCAGAAGTACACCGACTATCTCAACAAGCTAACTGAACAAGTCGGCATTAAAGCCCAGGAAGATATGCCCGGCCCTGCGCCGCTGCACACTCTTGAGCGCGCTCTCTGGGAGTGGTCACGCCGGCGCAACGACCGCCAGGGACTATGATTCTGTGTCAGTCATACAGATTCAACCCACGACCCAGCTCGACGCGATAAAATTCCGTTGTGAGCACAAACCTGAAGAACTCCTTTGAAATTGGCCCCGTCCATGTGGGCACGGGCCAACTCTTTCTCATCGCCGGACCCTGCGTCATCGAATCCGAAACCCACGCGCGCAAAATGGCCGACTCCATTCAGCGCATCACCGGCGATCTCAAAATCCCTTACATCTTCAAAGCCAGCTTCGACAAAGCCAACCGCACCAGCGTCAAAAGTTTCCGCGGTCCCGGCCTCGTTGAAGGCACGCGCATCCTCAAGCTCGTCGCCGAATCCACCGGCCTCCCCGTCCTCACCGACGTCCACACCCCCGACGACTGCGCCCGCCTCTCCGACGCACTCGGCCCCGACGTTCACGCTATGCTGCAGATCCCCGCC
>DAHXOQ010000376.1 GCA_027364815.1 Acidobacteriaceae bacterium
ATCTCAAACGAAATTCCGTATACGCCAGTCCATCCTGTGATGCGGCACAGCGCGGCGTTGTCCACCTGCGAGATGCCGAGAAGGTTCCAGGGAAATCCGGTGATGCGGGTGCGCGCCAACTCCACCGCAACCGACGCAATCGATACCGAGCTCGATCCAATCTCCGTCTCTGAGCGCACCTTCTTCGCCGCCGCAAAAACACTCTGCAGCAAATGCTCAAGCTGCCCGCCCACCGTCCCGCACTTGCGCGCTACCGTGAACGATTCCTTCACCTGTCCCAGAATCTGCGGCTCGCCCACCACCATCGAATCCAGACTCGCAGCCACGCGGAAAAGATGTTTCACCGCTTCCCGCTCGCGATGCTCGTAGAGATGCGGCTTCAACTCCGCCGCCGTCAGATTGAAGCGCTGCACCATGAAATTCGCCAGCGCCGCGTCGCCCGCCGCGTCCACCGCTGCCACAATCTCCACGCGGTTGCAGGTCGACACAATCATGCACTCCGTCACTCCCGCCATCGCCGCCAGTGAAGTAGTCGCCTCACTGAGCGCCTCCCGCGAGATCGCAATCCGCTCACGCAGATCGATCGGTGCAGTCTTGTGATTGACCCCCAAAATCTTCAGTGTCATTGCGCACCAAACTTGTGAACCTGGCTCACCACGTTAGCCGCCCACACAAGGATCATCGCGATAAAGACAGCGCCTGATAAATACGCCGCCCTCTTCCCGCGCAATCCTGCGCTGCGCCGCAAGAACAGCAGCATCACAAAGACTCCCCACATCACGAACGATGCCCCCACTTTGGGATCCAGAAAATATGAAGGCCCGACCTTCTCCTGCGCCAGCAGCGACCCAATCATCAGCCCCACCGTCATGCATGGGAACCCAATCATCAGCATCAAATGCGCAATCCGCTCCAGAGTATCAAGCGGCGGCAGCCAATCGAGAGGTACCCACCACTTCGGTCCGCCCGGCTTCATCTTCGCCTTCAAATATTTTTCCTGAAGCAGGTAAAATCCGCTCGCAATCACACTGAACCCCAGCGCCACAAACGCCGCCACCAGCAGCGCAATATGCACTACCAGCCATCCGTGCTTCACGCCCGTCGATGGAAACGCATACCCATCCGGCCCCAGCGCCGGAGCCAGCACCAGGAAGAACGCCGCCGGCAGTGCAAAAATTCCAAAACTGAAAGTCCGATAGAAGCGCCAGATCACCAAAAACAATCCAGCCACCACCAGCCCCATCATCGACTCCGACTCGCGAATCCCCACCGGAACCCAACGATGCGCCATGCCCAGCGTCTCCACCACCGACACAAAATGAAAGATAAATGCCAACGTCGCCACCGGCACCGCAAACCGCCGCCAACGCTCCATTCCATAGAGCACCGCAGGCAGCGCGGCCAACGCCGCTGCCGCGTACAAAATCTCCGCAACCCTCAGCCACAACAGGTACATACCATCACCCTATCCCGCAACTTTCAAGTATACGTGTGACCTCAATCACCCGAGAAATTATTGGAATCTCAGACACAAATGATCTTGAAATCTTGCTCTTGGGTAACCTCTGATTTAGACCCACATGGCAATACACCTCATTTAACGGAAGCCTACAAATTCTCCATAGCTTTACCTCCCGGAGGGAGGTCTGAAAATAGCCCAGGGTGAACCCTGAGCATAGCGAAGGGGCAACCCTGGGTAATCCGACCAACAAGCCTCGCGCCCCGGAGGGTCGCCCGAACCCCACCAAAAATCTCCGCTGAAATCCGCAATCTAAATTTCGCTTCCCCAATCCACCACTCAATCGCGCAATATCCCTCATATAAACTGAATCCTCGGAGCAACCATGAAAGAAACCTTCGCATTCCTCTTCGGCCTCGGCCTTCTCGGCAACGCCATCCTCTTCGTCCCCCAACTCATCGCACTCCTGCGCAAAAAATCCTCTGAAGGCGTCTCCATCATCACCTTCGGCGGCTTCAGCATCCTGCAAATCGTCGGCATCATCCACGGCTGTCTCCAGCACGACCCCTCCCTCATCTTCGGCATGAGCGCCAGCCTACTCACCTGCGGTAGTCTCACCCTAATCGCCATCTACTACCGTCTCCGCAAACCAGCTCAATAACCCCGTACTTCCCATTCCGAATTCAACCCTGAATTCCACCGCCAATTCTTCCCCTCCTGCACTGTAATCTTGTTAGCAAGTGATCAACGA
>DAHXOQ010000377.1 GCA_027364815.1 Acidobacteriaceae bacterium
TTCGTATTCGTCGTAAAGCTGGCCGCCGTATTCCAGGCTAGGTCCGGCCCCACCGCGCCGAACTTTTGCAGATTCCACGGCAGAAACTGCTGCAGCCGCTCAATCGCGTAAGTCAGCAGCAAACTGAACGCAGAAAAGCCGAGAATTGAGAGTGCATACTCACGCCACCCCATCTCCTTTTCTGCTTCAACGCCACAGAGTTTGTAGAGAATTTTCTCGATGGGTTTTAGAATGACATCGAGCCATGTGCGCTCCCCCTCAAGTACGCGCGCCATGTAGGCGCCTACCGGGCGAACTGTCGCCAATAGAAGAGCAGAGAAAAGAAAATACTGTAACCAGCCGTTAGCCGTCATCTTAGAACTTCTCCGGATAAAGCAGCGTTGCCGCAAGGTAGCCCATCAGCAAAACTGAAAGCACAAGAACAAGAATCGTAATCACGCTCATCGGCTTACCTCAACTTTTCGCAGCCGCGCACATAGAGAAATGCGAGGATAAAAAACGCTATTGTGAAACCAACCATCCATAAATCCTGCATGGCAACTCTCAATTCCGGCGAACCATTCAATTGCTGAATCGCTGTTCTTCGCCTTTCGACCTCAACTTGTTTCCTCATGGTTTCGGCCAGCCCATACAAGGCTGGCCGTTCATCTGTCCGCTATCAAGACTACCCAAATTCAGCGCAGTGATTCGTCAATAATCCATAAGGATTTCGTAATCATTTCCTGGGGCTGTGTAAAACAGGAATCCTATAGATAAAAATAGTTTTGCTTCCTCACTCCTGCTTAGAAATTAATCGAATTAGTGCCTGCATTTTTCAAATACCTACACGATCGTCCCTGTCTCTTCACTCCATCCCTCAGGCATAAATCTGTAGCCTACCCATGGCTCCGTCTGTATGTACTGCTTGCCGGTTTCTGCTTCCAGCTTCTTGCGCAACTGTCCCACAAAAACTCGCAGGTACTCCGGTTGATGTGCCGATTGCGCGCCCCAAACCGCCGTCAACAGCGCGCGATGTGTCATCACCTTCCCTGAGTTTCGTGCAAGGTGCAGCAACAGATCAAATTCTTTAGGTGTCAGATGAATCGGTTTGCCTTTCACCGTGATCGAATGTGCTGCCGCATCCAGGGCAAAATCACCTTCCTCAATCGCCGCTGTCGTCCGCTCCGGCGCGCGTCGCAAATTAGCACGCACCCTCGCCAGCAGTTCCTGAATTCCAAATGGCTTGGTCACATAATCATCTGCGCCCGCATCGAGCGCGTCCACCTTTGACCGCTCATGGTCGCGGACGCTTAGCATCAGCACCGGCGTCGTTGACTTCGTCCGAATCGCGCGGCATACTTCCACGCCCGGCATCTTCGGCATCATCAAATCCGTAATCACGAGGTCGGGCGCCCAATCGCGGAACAACTGCAATCCCTCTTCAGGATCGTTGGCGGTTCGCACGTCATATCCCTGCGCACCAAGTGAAGCTCTCAACACTCGCGTAATCTGCGGCTCGTCATCAATGACTAAAATTCTCTCTGGCATATCGTTACAAGCTTACAACATTATTTTGAGTACTTAACAGAAAACAGTGATGAGCGAAGCAGGATTGAGAGCCTTATCACAGGCTGCTGCCGTTATCATCTACTCAGCAGCATGTACACCTTTCTCTACGCCAACCCGACGCTTCGATGGCTCCTTGCGACTGTCATGACCGTGTTTGCCACGATCCTGCTCGTCAGCTTCAGCGCGGGTGAAACCGTCGCAGGCCTCGTTTACCTTCTCGTAGTTGTCTGGATATCAACCCTCGCCGGTTACGCCTTCTCCATCTACGCAGCGCTTTTCAGTGCGCTTGCTTTTGATTATTTTTTTCTCCTTCCATTGCGTTCATTTACCCTTGCCGGAAACCAGCAATGGCTCGCGCTTCTTGCCTTTGTTGCTAGCTGCCTCATTGTCAGTCGTGTAGCCGAGCGCACCGCGCGCCTCACCCGTCAGGCCGAGCAGCGCCGTGAAGACGTCGAACGCCTCTACGCTCTCAGCCAGGAGATGGTTCTGCACGATGATGCTGAAGGGCTCATTCACGATGTCCCTCTCCTTCTTCACCGCATCTTCTCGCTTGATGGCGTCGTCCTCTACGTCCGCGATCAGGATCAGTTCTACACATCCACCGCCGAACTCCCGCTCAGTCTTCAGGCCAGCCTCCGC
>DAHXOQ010000378.1 GCA_027364815.1 Acidobacteriaceae bacterium
GTCGATGGGGCAATCGTAAGAGACAAGTAATTTTGCGGCTGTGACGTAGAGGCTGCCGGGCCCGGCGATCTTGTCTACGCGCGGAATTTTTTTGGTGCCGTATGCGAGCGCGGCAATGGCGTGTGCGCCACCGAGGCGATAAAACTCGGTGATGCCCAGAAGATGCGCGGCGGCGAGAGTCTCCGGCGCGGGCTTGGGCGAGACGGCGGCGATGCGCTTGACACCTGCAACTTGCGCGGGGATGGCAGTCAGAAGAAGCGTGGAGGGAAGCGGGTGACGACCGCTGGGTACATAGCCGCCGACCGCGTCGAGTGGAACAACTTTTTGGCCGACGGTGAGGCCGGGGGTGGGTGAGAAGTTCCCGTTCTGCTGCTTTTGGCGCTCAGCGAAGGTGCGGATTTGCTTTGCGCAGAGGGTGAGGGTTTGGCGCATGGGGCGTGGAGTTTGATCCCACGCGGCGGCCATTTCTTTTTGAGAGACGCGCAGTGAGGATGGATCGGTAAGTCCATCGAATTTTTTTGCGTAGCGAAGAATCGCTCTATCGCCTTCGCGACGTACTGCCGAGACGATGCGGCGCACGACCGGCAACACAGTAGAGAGCGATGCGCCGCCGCGCCTTTCAATCGCTGCGATAATTTTTTTTGAGCCGCGGTCTTTGGTGCGGATCAGTTTCATTTTTTCTCCTGAAAAAAATTCAAAGTTAGAGAACCACTTTGTTCAGCGGGTACTCGACGATGCCGGTGGCGTTGGCGGCCTTCAAACGCGGGATAACGTCACGGGCGACCTTCTCTTCAAGGATGGTGTTGATGGCGACCCAGTCGGTGTCGCTGAGTTCGGAGATAGTCGGCGCGTTCAAGGCAGGAAGAACTTTGAGGACGCCGGGCAGATCGACACGGCGGGCATTGAGCATGAGGCCGACGAGAGATTGCGCGTCGATTGCGCCGCGGAGCATGAGCGCGATCTGATCGACTTTGCGTTTCTTATCAGCGTCGGCAAGGGCCTGCTTGCTGGCGATGAGGTGCGTTTCGCTTTCCATCACCGTGTCGATGATGCGCAGGCGATTGGCTTTGAGCGAGCTGCCAGTCTCGGTGACTTCGACAATGGCGTCTGCCCGCAGGGGCGGCTTGACCTCGGTTGCGCCCCAGCTGAATTCAACTTTGTCATTGACGCCTTTGGCATTAAAGTAACGCTTGGTTACCTCCACAAGTTCGGTGGCGATGATCTTGCCTTCGAGGTCCTCGGCTTTTTGAAAATTGCTCGATTCAGGGACGGCGAGAACCCAGCGAACCTTAGTGCGGGTTTGCTTCGAGTAAGTGAGCGTGGTGACGCTCTCGACAGTGAGGCCGCTCTCGACAACCCAATCGATGCCGGTGAGTCCGGCGTCGAGGACTCCATGTTCGACATAGCGGGCCATCTCTTGCGCGCGGATGAGCATGCACTCGATCTCGGGATCGTCGATCGACGGGAAGTAGGAGCGGCCGTCGGCGTAGATATTCCATCCGGCGCGTTTGAAGAGAGCGATGGTGGCGTCTTGCAGACTACCCTTGGGAATTCCGAACTTCAATTTAACCGGCATTGGCGGGATCCTTTTGCGTGGCTTTTGAGAGTGAAATTGGTTTTGTAAAACATGAGACTGTGCCTTCGTGGCAGCCGAGGCCGTCACCCTCGACGACAACGCGGAAGAGGAGGGTGTCGTTGTCGCAATCCGTGGCCGCGCTGACAACGCGCAGCCGGTTGCCGCTCGATTCGCCTTTCATCCAGAGGGTTTGGCGGGTGCGGCTCCAGAAAGTGACGAAGCCGGATTCGAGGGTTTTTGCGTAGCTCGTTTCGTTGAGGAAGCCGAGCATCAGCATCTCGCCGGTGGCTGCGTCCTGGACGATGCCGGGGACGAGGCCGTCCATTTTTGCGAAATCGATTTGAGGGTTGGTCATGATGATTGTCCTGAGCGTCGCTGGTTTTTGATGGAACACGAAAAAGCCCGCTGGCGATTTGCCGGCGGGCTGATAATTCTGAATCTCTGTGGCTGATTAATTCAAGCCAGATGAGCTCGCCGGCATGGTTTCCCCATGATGATGGTGGTGACCGTGATGGCGGTGGCTCTGCATCTAATGAAACCTTAAGGCGAAACCCCGGCCCGTGTCAACTCCCACGCTGTTGTTCGTTCAAAGAAAGTGGGCAATCGCGTT
>DAHXOQ010000379.1 GCA_027364815.1 Acidobacteriaceae bacterium
GTGCAATTCCGGCCGGCGTATTACTTGTATGCGATTTTATTTTTGGTGTTTGATGTGGAGGCGGTGTTTCTGCTGCCCTTTGCCGTGGCTTTTACGGGATTGGGAGTGGGCGCGTGTTTGGCAATGCTCTTCTTTGTGCTGCTGCTGATTGAAGGATTGGCGTGGGCGTGGATGAAGGGGATATTGGAGTGGGAGTGAAGACAGGGAACAAGTCACCCCAGCAAGCAAAGATCGCTTGCCGGGGACCCCGACCGAGGGACTAAGGGACTAAGTAACTAGTTGGTATGGGATCAGGAGTTTGAATGGCCGTTGATGAGCAATTGAAATCGGAGCTGGGCAAGCAGGGGATCGTGGTGACGAGCCTCCAGGAGCTTTATAACTGGGGACGGAAGGGCTCGATCTGGCCGATGCAGTTTGGGTTGGCATGCTGCGCGATTGAGATGATTGCGACGACGATGGCGCGGTACGACATGGCGCGATTCGGCGCGGAGGTATTTCGTCCCTCGCCGCGTCAGGCGGACATGATGATTATCAGCGGCACGGTGACGAAAAAGATGGCGCCACAGGTGGTGCGACTTTACAACCAGATGGCGGAGCCGAAGTACGTGATTACGATGGGAGCTTGCGCGATCTCCGGTGGACCTTTCAAGCAGGGATACAACGTGCTGAAGGGGATCGACCGTTACATTCCAGTGGATGTACACATTGCCGGCTGCCCGCCGCGGCCGGAGGCGTTGCTGCATGGATTGATGGAGTTGCAGAAGAAGATTGCCGGGCAGCAGTTGACGGGCGAGGGAAGACCGCCACATTTAGATAAAGATGGATTGGGAATTTATCCGGTGCCCGTACAGGCGGCGCATGCCTTGGAGCCGATTTCGAATCCGAAGGCATTTCATCTGCCGGTATTGAACCGTAAACCGGCGGCGGGTGAGTGATGAAGACGATTGAAGAGATACGGGAGTTGATTGTGGCTGCGATTCCTGCGGCGGCGGAGGCCGGCGCGGTGGAGATTGTGCTGAATCCGAGCGTGTGTGGCCAGCACTCGTTGAAATTGAAGCCGGAAGTGGCGCTTGAAGTGGCGCGTTTTTTGCGGGATTCGGCGGAGTTGCGGCTGGATTTTCTTTCGAATGTGTCGGGCGTGGATTGGCCGGATAAGGAAATCGCGGAAAAAGTCAAAGTGACTAAGAAGGTAGAGAAGGAAGTCGACGGCGTGAAGACGACGGTTGACGAGGTGGTTGAGGAAGTGAAGAAGCAGGTGATTCCGGGATGCCTTGAGGTTGTGTACCACTTGTTTTCGATGGAGAAGCGGACGGGGCCGTTGACGTTGCGCATGAAGACAGTGAACCGGACGGATCAAGTCGAGTTGCCTTCGTTGACTTATGTATGGAGAAGCGCGGAGTTACAGGAGCGCGAAGTTTTTGATTTGTATGGCGTGAAGTTTGCGGGGCATCCGGATTTGCGAAGGATCATGATGTGGGATGAGTTCAAGGATCATCCGATGCGCAGGGATTATGTTGAGCCCGATGATTTTGAGTACGAGCCGACGGCTCATGACCAGGTGTTGCAGCGTGCACATGAGCACAGGGCGAAACTGGCTGAAGCAAGTGCGGAAAGGGTGGGCGAGTGATGAGCTTAGCTCAAAAAGCACCGAAGCCCTTTTTAGTAGAGCCAGCGGGGCAGCATGAGGGTTGGAACCGTCCGCCGGTGATTGAGCCGAGTGGCGAGGGAGATTTGCTGGAGCTCTCGATGGGGCCGCATCATCCTTCGACGCATGGCGTTTTCCGGATGGATGTGGTGCTGGATGGCGAGAGGGTGGTGAAGCTGAAGCCGGTCTTTGGTTATCTGCACCGGAACCACGAGAAGATTGCCGAGAGTGCGAGCTACCTGGGAATGATGCCGTACACGGACAGGCTGGATTACATATGTCCGCTGACAAATAACTGGGCCTATGCGCTGGCGGTGGAGAAGCTGGTGGCGCAGGACGTTCCGGAGCGTGCGCAGTATCTGCGCGTGATTCTTGCAGAGCTTACGCGCATTCAGAACCACGCGTCGACGATTGGCTTTCTGCTGCAGGAGATGGGCGCAAGCGGAACTCCGCTGATGTATGCGTTTCGCGAGCGGGAACTGATTCTGGATTTGTTTGAAAGCCTGACCGGTTCGCGCATGATGTGCAATTACATGCG
>DAHXOQ010000037.1:0-1974 GCA_027364815.1 Acidobacteriaceae bacterium
GCCGCCGACATTTATTCTGTTTACGGATCGCGATATTCAACTGCACTTTGCGTTTGAGCGATTTCTGGAAAATCAGATTCGCGAGTCGTTTGGATTTGCGGGAACGCCGGTCTGGTTCAAGGTGAAGGCGAGGAACGCGGAGAAAAAAGAGAAGTAGAGAATTTACTCCAACGTCTTCACATGCACCGTGGCTTGCGTTTCGGGGACGGTGCCGTCGTTGACCTGCACTGCTTCCGGTTTGCCGAGAAGCAGAATTCTGGGCGTGACTTTGCCGCGCGCGGGAACAAGCACACGCTGACTTATGGAGCTTGAATCGCTGCGAACGGTGAGCTTGACTTGCGCCGCGGAGTAGCCTTTGTTTGTAATGTCGACGGCCACAATCCATGAGCCTGGCGTTGAAGCCTGGTTCGGGAAAAATCCGGTGATTGAAAGATCAGGCAATCCGTGATCGGCGTCAATCCAATCCTTGAAAAACCAAGTCAGTTCCTTGTCCTTTGCGGCGTCCCTCAACTGCTCTTCAAAGTTTGCATTCACGGCTGCCGGGTCGGCGCCTTTCAACTCTCTACTCAAAGCAGTGGCAAGCGGCCCATCACCGATGAGGTCACGCAACATCCAGAAGACGTAAGTTGCCTTGGTGCGCGCGTAAGCCGGCTGCACAGCATTCACGAGTGGATCTCCATCGCCAGCGCCGGGGCTCTCCGGCTCAGCAATGGCAAGCGCGCCGAGTCCGGCATCGAGCACCCGCAACGCAACGTCGCGGCCATGTTGCTTTTCCACCCAGAGCGTGGCCATGAAATTCGCGAGGCCTTCGTTCAGCCAGGGCGGTCTGACGGCGGGTGATTGCGCTTGAATCCAGGCATGAGTCAGCGCGTGAGCAAGCGTACGCTCCAAACCATCGAGTTGCGCAGGGCCTGCATCAGACGCGAGCGGAGTGGCGAGGAGCGCGCCAGATTCGAAAGGCGCATCGCCTGCCTCAGGCAGCTCAAGAATGGTGAGCCGCGCTGTGGACCGACGGCCGAGCCATTGAATCAGAAGCGGTTCGACATCGGTGGCGGCGATGGTCCAGGGTTGGATTGTGTCAGCGTCAGCAACTTCATCGGGGTTGACGGTCCATACGCGAAGCTTGTCGATGTTGTGCAAAGTGCGCCGCGCAAGAAAGAGACTTGGCTCGTCGAAGCCAAGCGTGTCGGCTTCAAAGTTTGCGCGCGCGATCCCTGCGACATCTGAATCCGAGTTGTCGTCGGTGAGGGTGAGAGCAACTTCATGGCCGTTGATGACGGCGATTGAAGGCGCATTGCCCGGTGGATACTCGACGGTTAACTGCAAGTTGAATTTTGAGGCCGCTTGACGTTTTCTGTGATCGGCCAGCACGTCGAAGAGTCGGGCGCCATCGCCGAGAAAAACCGGCGACGATGCAACCGGAAACCAGGCGACGTTGCCAAATCCGCGCAGGCCGGTGAAGTCGGTGGAGATGCGATCCCAATCTGATTGCTGTGCAAGCGCATCGGGAGTACCAATCGCGGTGAGTCTATCGGCAGCCTGCGGAATTGCGCCAGCATAGCGCAGATCAAGCTCAATGGTCGCGCCGGGCACAAGGGGTTCAGTGAGTTGCAAGACGATTTCATTCAGCGCGCCACTGTGGTCGGCGTCGGATTGAATGCGCACCTGCGCGAAGGAAATCGTCCGCTCACCCGTTGCAGATTTGAGCCCAGCCGACTCCCAATGCAGTGTCGATGAAATCTGCAGGCGAATCTCTTTGAGCGGCGAGGCGCCAACATTCTGCACTTTCACGTCAGCGCGCGCGGCTAATCCCTGTGCAGCTGTTTGCAAATGGAGATCGAGAGCGAGCGCAGTGACGCGCTCAGCATCGCGTATGGGATTCGCCGCTGCTTCAGCGGCTAATTGTTTCTTGAGCGCTTCTTCAGATTGAGCCTTTGTCTTCAGGGTCGTTGAATCTTCCGGTTTGGCTGGCGC
>DAHXOQ010000037.1:1984-14624 GCA_027364815.1 Acidobacteriaceae bacterium
TGATCAGAATTCGCATCACTGGTGGCAGAACGAGAGAAGATTACAGTTCCCTTTGGTTGTGTCTGGGAATCTTTCTGCGGTGCATTGCCGGCAGGATTTGGAACCGGCTTCTGGGGCTGATTTTGCGCAAATGCTGCACATGCGCCAAAAAGAATCATAACTAAGCTACAGGGCAAGAGAGCGCCCTTCAAAAAAAACCTCATGAACCCAGACCTTTCTGCTTCTTTGGTTTGGACGCGCCGGCCTGTGCATCGCGAGCGGGGCCTGTGCCCATACGCCGCTGGCGGAAAGCTTCATAGAGCACCACTGCGCCGGCTGCGGAGACATTGAGCGAACTGACGCCCCCAGACATTGGAATGCGCAAGAGGTGGTCGCAGGTTTTGCGCGTCAACTCATGCAAGCCTGCGCCCTCACGCCCCAGAACCAGGACGCAATCTCCGGTGAAATCGAAATGGTCGTAATCTTCAGTGCCGCGCTCATCGAGGCCAATGATCCAGAGATTGCGCGCTTTCAGTTGCTCAAGCGCACGAACCAGGTTCACTACGCGCGCAATGCGAAGATGTTCTGATGCGCCGGCGCTTGCCTTGATTGCAACCGGGCTCAATGGGGCGGCGCGGCGCTCGGTCATGACCACTCCATCCACGCCTGCGCCATCGGCGACGCGCAAAAGAGCGCCAAGATTCTGCGGGTCTTCAACGCCATCGAGGGCAAGAATCAGACGGCGCGGAGCCTCTTGCCTGGCGCCGAGGCGAGGAGGCAGTGGCTCGTAGAGATCCTCGAGGGTCAAAAGCTCCTGCGGCCTGACGAGTGCGACAACGCCCTGGTGGGCTGCGGTTCCGGCCATCTGCGTCAACTGCTCGCGAAGTTCGGTGCGCACACGGACGCCGCGCTCGTGACAGAGGGCAACCAGTCGCTCAATACGGCTTGCGGAGTGTGCGTCAAAATTATCACGGCGCTCGCGCGCGACGATGACGTGGTCAAAGCTCCGCCGTCCCGCGCGCAGAGCCTCCTCGACCGAATGAATCCCGTATAAAAGGTCCATCTAATTAGTGTAGTTGGTTTATTGAGCTGTGAGCTTGGCGCTGACCAAGCGATTCATGCTGACGCCTTCTTCTGCCGCCTTAATGGCCAGTGCGCGATGAACCTGTGATGGAATTCGAACGCGAAATTCACCACTAAAGTGCTTTTCCGCCAAAGCTGCAGGAATTGGCTCACCATTCTCCTCCATTTCTCGAACTGTTTCAGCCACTACATGGCGAATGCCGGCCAGCGCAGCCTCAGGCGAATCAGCCAGCCATGAGAGCGAAGGAAATTCGATGCAAACTCCAGCGTGCTCTTCATCCTCTGGGGACCAGGTAACACGGTATGTGTATCGATCATTCACTTGTGTTCTTTTCATTTCTGCTCTCTCTTTCACATTTTCAACTTGAAGTTTCTTTCAATTTGTCAATCGCCGCGAGAACTTGCCGTACCTGATAAACCTTTGCCTTGCCTTTGTTGTTTTGAATATTCACCCGTGGATCACCGACCCAAGGCATCTTGAAGACTGCATGACTTGTTTCCTACTGTCTTGGCTCACCCAAATGCACAACACATACCTTAAATAAATCCGAATACCGGACATTTTTAGGATTCCGCCGCATCGCATCAATCACTTTCTTCATTTCTATCTCCCATGACTATGAAAACTACATGCATAGATTCGCTTCTATTTGAATTTATGGTACCAATAATGGAACCATGTTGTCAAATTTTTCGCCATATCTTTGAAATAGGCTCACGTTTTACTCACTGCCTAGAAAAACATCTCACGCTCCGCATCTCCCAAGCCCATAAACGCGTCTAACAGGAAGAGATGACATATTCGGCCACCATTATTGCGCAATCTTTCGCAGTGCAACACAAGCTGCCCAGGAGCTTCAACGGCGGGAGAACCAGTCCATCGCCGAGGGGCTCAAACGGCAGGATCCGCAGTTGCTCGATCAGCTGATTCTGCGTTTTCAGCATCGGCTGCTGCGCTATCTTCTTTATTTGACCAATGATCGCGCACTGGCAGAGGACATTTTTCAGGAAGTCTGGATGCGGGTACTGGTTCGCGGCGGCCAGTACAACGGCAAGGCGCGGTTTGATACGTGGCTCTTCACAATTGCGCGGAATATGGTCATTGATTTCCGCCGCAAGCGCACTACGACCAGCCTTGACGAACTTATTGAGGGCACCGGCGATGACGACCGCCCCTTTGCGCATGAACTCTCTGACACCTCACCCACACCCTTTGAGCATTGCGTCAGCGCTGAAGATCGGGCAATCGTCGCCGAGGCCCTTCTCAAACTTGACCCCATTCACAGGGAAGTACTTGCGCTGCGCTTTCACGAGGAACTTTCGCTAGAAGAGATTGCGGCGGTTACCCGCGCTAATCTTTCTACGGTAAAATCACGGCTGTATCGCGGACTTGCCTCCCTGCGACCAATTTTTGCAGAGGCCAGCTCGCTGATACCTGCGGAGACAGCTTGACCGGAGACAGCGTGATCAGCGATCGAAAACCCGTTCCGATGAGACACTCTCTTCGCTCTGTGGACACGATTCCGACCGGGCGTCTGCCCTCACCCAGCGAACCCGCCAGGTAGTTCTCGCGTCCCAATGCGTTCTCAAAGATCAGCAAACCTGCCGCCGCCGCACCCGGATTCTGGCACTGACAGCGGTTGTTTTCATTCTGCTTGGAGTGACACCGCTGGTCTGGTGGACGGTTGACACGATCATCTCCGATGGGCGTTTCAGCGAAACTACCGGCCAGATTGCGCTCTGGACCTGCTCACTCTGCCCTGCTCTCATCGCCGCCGTTCTTATTGCCGGCTGGATGCGCAGCCAGCAGCAGTAGAGCAGTACCCTTTGTCCTCAGTCCGCTCCCTACATCTTTCTCCGCCAGAGGCGCAACTTCCCGCCAGTTTCCCCCGTCAATCTTATTGAGTACCTGTACATTTTCAAGGCACAATAGGGATACTGCCCGGGTAAGCTCAAAATTCAGTTGGAATCTGCACGTATGCTCAAGACACCTCAAAAAATCTCGGTCAATGAAGACGCCAGACTCATCCCTTATTGGTCGATGGTTCTCGCTGCTCTCGCTTTCATGCTTGTCGAGTACTACTTCTGGATTGTTTTACCCAACCAGCACAGCCATCTTCCGCCAATTGGCCTGCGCATCTACTTCAACATCAGTTGGGGATTGCTGGCTGCGCTTTACTTTCTGATTGTTGGCTACATCAGCAAGGATGCGCCCCGCCGCGCGATGAGCGCGTCGCTGTGGATGCTGCTTTGCTTCATCATGCCCGGTGGCATTGGCCTGGTGCTATATTTTCTGCTGCGCCAGCCACTCAATTCGCGTTGCCCATCCTGCTCCACATTTGTTCAGGGCAGTTTCCACTTTTGCCCGCAGTGCGCCTACCAGCTTATCGCCAGTTGCGGCAAATGTTTTTCGCCAGTCCGTGCCGCCGACCAGTTCTGCACCCGCTGCGGGCATGAGCTCGCCAGTGACCAGTTGCCTGCACGTCTGCATGTGATGAGTTAAGGCGCCCGATTGAGAACAAGAGTAGTTTCGCAAGAACATTCCGGGCAAAAGCTGCGCTCAGCGCATAAAATCACTATTTAGATACCCATGACGCTGACCACGCTCATCATCGACGATGAAAAGCTCGCCCGCCAGGAGCTGCGTTACCTGCTGGACTCGCTGGGCGAAGTTGAAGTTCTGGCTGAGGCCGCCAACGGCATCGAGGCCATCGAGCTCATCGATGAGCATCATCCGGATCTGGTTTTCCTTGATGTTCAAATGCCCGGGCTCGATGGATTTGCCGCGTTGAAACGACTCATCGAGCGTCGCAAAAAGTCAGCCGGAAAATCTGCACCTACGCCGCTGCCGGAGATCATCTTCGCGACGGCCTATGACCAGTACGCCGTACAGGCATTTGACGTGAACGCTGTCGATTACATTCTGAAGCCATTTGATCGCGCTAGACTTTTGAAGGCTCTCGACCGCGTCCGCGCGCGTTTGAGCGAGCGGGCAATCCGAAACGAAGCTGAGATCGAGGTTCCGGGCACAGCTGAAAATCAGCCACAAATCGACCCTCAAATAGACGCACTCCTCAAGCATCTCTCTGCGCAACGATCCGCAACGCCGGCGCGCATCGTTGTGCAATCGCAAAGCCGCCTGCTGCTTGTTGATCAATCGGATATTTGTTTTGCCGCCATTGACGAAGGCGTGATTCGCGTCGTCACGCAGAGCTTCGAGGGCCACTCCAAATGCCGCACGCTGGAGGAGCTTCAGGACCAGCTTGAGCCTGCGAATTTCTGGCGCGCCCACCGCGGCTTCATCGTCAACATCAATCACATTCGCGAGGTAGTTCCGTGGTTCAAATCCAGCTACCAACTGCGCCTGAACGCCAAGCAGAAAACGGAGATCCCAGTCAGCCGCGCCCAGACCCGCCGCCTGAGAGAGCTATTCAATCTATAAGCTGCTGCACAACCAATCTTCCATTCAAATCGAAGCCGTGCGACAATAAAAGAGCCACTGGAGTGGTTTTTACAGCTCCGGTCCACAAGCGAAAGTGGCGGAATTGGCAGACGCACCAGACTTAGGATCTGGCGGGGAAACTCGTAGGGGTTCAAGTCCCCTCTTTCGCACCAAAGTTTGAATTGAATCTAAAAGCTTCTAAGCCAAATAAAAAGGCCTGCAAGATGAATTCATCTTGCAGGCCTTTTTCATTTGGATTGTAGAACCATGAGTCAAGGAATCAAAGCCAAAGGAGTAATTACATTCTCTCCTTATCCAGCGCGCGAATGATGTGGTCGATGGTGTGATTGGCTTCTTCAATGTGGTTGAGAGCGCGGTGCTTCAAGCCGTGTGCGTACTCATTATCTTCTTCGCGGTTGATGTCGGCCCAGGCCGCATTGCCGGCCTCGCGCGCCTTGCGGAAGCGGTTGCCGGGAGTCAGCTCGGCGTCGGCCGGCGGATGGAAGTTGACGTTCTTGCCTTCTTCAATCGAGGCCGCCATGATCTCGCGAATCGCCGCGTCAACTTCAGCGATTGCAGGCTGGCGCTCTGCGTCAAAGAGCGGGTTAGGGGAGGCGCGCTCGAGAAGGAAACGATACAAGCGGAGATCGCTGAGAGCGTGAAGGTAGGCAGGGTGATTCTGGGCCATTAACTGTGGTGCGCCAAAGCCGAAGAGAACGACGAGAGCGAGCAAAGCTACAGTGGATGCAAAA
Organism: Acidobacteriaceae bacterium; assembly: GCA_027364815.1. Taxonomy (GTDB): domain Bacteria; phylum Acidobacteriota; class Terriglobia; order Terriglobales; family Acidobacteriaceae; genus CAIMNN01. The sequence goes on from DAHXOQ010000037.1 coordinate 7,241, forward strand.
ATCTTGCTGAACTTCATGAGAAGTTTCTCCTTAAAATTTTGTGTGGGGTACTGCAAACTCAAGGGAAAACTTGAGCGGAAGTGGCAGAAACCATACTGCGCACACAAACTCTGACCCCATTATCAACAAAGAGTTGCTGTAAGAAAATATAATTTTCCTGAGTGCGCAAGCTGCGCACTGATGCCGCAAAAAGTCCCCAGCTCGCTTGCTAAACGCCGGCCATCTGCGAGGAGTAAATCGGCAAAAGCCACCGTTTGTAGCGCCCGAGGCGCCCGCGTGTTGCGTCAACGTAAAGCCGCAGCAACTCGCTTGTGATGGGACCAATCTTCGCGTCAAGAACGTCATGATGGTCGACGCGCACAACCGGTGCAAGTCCCACGGCGGTTCCCGTGAAGAAGATCTCATCGCAAACGTAAAGTTCGCTGCGGTCAATCGGGCGCTCAACAACTGTGAGTCCGAGCTCGCGCTGCGCCAGTTCAAAGACGCAATCGCGCGTGATTCCCTCCAGCACATTTTCCGTGATTGAAGGCGTAATCAGTTGCCCTTTGCGCACCATGAACAAATTGCAGGTTGCGCCCTCGGCCACATGGCCGTTTTCATTGAGGAAGATCGCCTCGTCAAATCCGCAGCGTCGCGCTTCGTCGCTTGCCAATGCACTGTTCACATAGGCGCCGCAGATTTTGGCGCGCGCAGGAATCGCATTATCGTCAATGCGGCGCCACGAACTCACGCCCGCGTGCAATCCCTTTTCGGCATGCAGATATTCGCCAAAAGGCATTGCGACAATCGAAAATGCATCCACATCATCCGGCCTCACGCCAACGCGCTCGGCGCTTTTGAAGGCCAACGGACGAATGTAGACATTGGTCTCAAAGTGATTGCGCCGCATGAGCTCGGCGGTAATCTCGGTGAGCTCTTCGCTGGTGCGAGGAACATTGATGCGCAGAATGCTCGCGTTGCGTTTCCAGCGGTCATAGTGATCAGTTGGACGGAGCAGGAATAATTCTTTTGACGCTTCGTCCCAGTGCGCGCGAATGCCTTCAAAAACTCCGGTTCCGTAATGCAGCGCGTGAGTGAGGATTCCCACCTTCGCTTCGCCGAGCGGCATGTACTCACCGTCAAAAAATACAATCAGATTTGGATCGCCTGCAGCTTTCATAATTAAACTCCTCTACGCTTCACTTCAAGCGCCAATGCTTTATTTCAAACGCCAACACAAGCCTCGTGATAAAGTTCGCGTCCCATTTGGAGCGCGCGCTCATCGAGTTCAATCCATTTTTTGCTCTTCACAAGCCGGTTCAGCGCCGCATCAATCGATGCCTGCGGCAGTGCGTCGGCAATTTCCAGCAGTGCGCCGAGCATCACCATATTAGCGGCGCGCGCATCGCCGATCTCAAGCGCGATATTCGTGAACGGCAGCGCGAGAACATTGACGTCCTTGCGTTCACAATCGCCCGGGAAAGTATCTCCGTTGTAAAGGACCCACCCACCTGGCCGCACACTTGCGTCGAATTTGCGCAATGAAGGTTCATTCATCGCGATGAGGACATCGGGAAGCGCCACAAGCGGCGAATCAATACTCTCACTTGAGATGCGTACGTGACAATTCGAAGTACCGGAGCGCATCTCGGGGCCGTAGGAGGGCAGCCAGGAGACCTGCATTCCGGCGTCGAGGCCAGCCTCGGCAAGAATTTCGCCGAGCAGCAACACACCCTGCCCGCCAAAGCCGGCAACGCGCACATGGAGATCGACTTTCTTTTTGTCCGCTGCGATTTCCTGCTTCACTTCAGGTGCGCTTATCTCCTCGCTGGTGATTCCCATAATCTTGCGCAGCTCGCTCAGTGGAGGGGCTGGCGCATGCGGCGTGCGTGGGTGGGCATCTTTTGTTTTGTCGCAATAGACGCCGAGCGGATAGGTCTTCTCCATCACGCCACGAACCCAGTGCTGCGCGTCAACGGCACTCATCTTCCAGATAGTCGGGCAGGGTGAAAGAACTTCAACCAGGGAGAAGCCCAGACCTTTGGATTGGTTCTCGACGGCTCTCTTGATCGCGCGTGTCGCCTGCGCAATCTGCTTGTTGTCGCCGAGCCCGACGCGCTCAATGTATACCGGCGCCTCAAGCGTCGCAAGGAGTTCGCAAACGCGCATCGGGTAGCCTTCATTTTCAATGCTGCGTCCGTTCGGCGTCGTGGTGCTCTTTTGCCCAACCAGCGTAGTTGGTGCGACCTGACCACCAGTCATGCTGTAGATGCCGTTGTTCACAAAGATGACGGTAATATTCTCGCCGCGATTCGCCGCATGCAGAATCTCCGCTGCGCCAATCGCAGTCAAATCACCATCACCCTGGTAGCTGATCAAAATGCTTTCAGGCCGGCTGCGCTTCATCGCGGTTGCGACGGCCGGCGCGCGACCATGCGCTGCCTGCACATTGCCCACATCAAAGTAGTAGTAGGCAAATACCGAGCAGCCAACCGGGCTGATCAGAATGGTGCGGTCCTGGATGCCCAACTGGTCGATGGCCTCGGCCAGCATCTTGTGGACGTTGCCGTGGCCGCAACCGGGGCAGTAGTGTGTGGCATGCTTGAGCTCGCCTTTGCGTTCGTAGCTCTTGTTGAAAGCATTGGGCCTTGAGTGAGTCACTTCATATTCGGGAATGATTACGCTAGACATGTGCCAACCTCTCTTCTTCCGCTGCAACCTTTGCCAGTGTTTCTTTCACATGAAGTTCCGCATCTGTAAATAACTTGTCTTCGGCAAGCTTTTTAGCCAGGCGATTCACCAACGCCATCAGCTCATCATGCGTGGGAACGTTGCCGCCCTGGCGATTGTGGAACTCGACCGGACGGGCTCCGTTGACCGCAAGACGCACGTCTTCGATGAGTTGGCCATTGCTCATCTCAACTACGACAAAAACCTTTGCGCGTTTTCTGAGCCGCTCAAATTCTTTTGTCGGGAAGGGGTAAAGCGTGATTGGCCGCAACAGACCGACGTTGATGCCAGCCGCACGAGCTGCAACTGTGACCGCTTTCAAGATGCGGGCCACAATTCCGTAGCCCACCAGGACAATCTCCGCATCATCGGCGAAGTAGGATTCGGAGCGAACCTCTTCACGCTCAGCCTGCATGTACTTGGCTTCGAGCTTCTTGAGATGGGCTTCGAGTTCGTCATTGTCCATGTGCAGCGAGGTAATCAGATTGCCGCGTGATTCCTTTGTGCCCGCAACGGCCCAATCAGGAACCTTCGGCTCAACTGCAGCATTCGTAAACTCGACAGGCTCCATCATCTGACCCACAAATCCATCAGCCAGCAGAAAGACGGGATTTCTGTATTTGTCTGCCAGTTCAAAAGCCCAGGCAGTCAGATCGGCCATCTCTTGCGCGGAGTAAGGAGCGAGGACGATGGTGCGATAGCTGCCGTTTCCGCCGCCTTTTACGACCTGGTGATAATCGCTCTGCTCGGAACCCAAATTTCCAAGTCCAGGGCCGCCGCGAGAGATGTCTGCAATTACGCAGGGCAGCTCAGCGCCTGCCATGTAGCTGATTCCCTCCTGCATCAAACTGATACCAGGGCCGCTCGACGAGGTCATCACGCGCACGCCTGCCGAAGAAGCGCCATAGAGCATGTTGATTGCCGCCACTTCGCTTTCAGCCTGGAGAAAAACTCCGCCGACCTTGGGCATCAACTCTGCCGCAGTCTCGGTAATTTCGCTCGCCGGCGTAATCGGGTACCCATAAAATCCGCGGCAACCGGCCAGAATCGCGCTCCGGACCACGGCCTCATTACCTTTCATTAATTGCTTTTTATGCATTTGCTCCCTCCAGTCCTGAACCGGAAACAGCAGCAGCAGCTTTCGCTTTCAAGCGCATCACTGTAATCGCTCCCGGCTCCGGGCAGACCATAAAGCAGATTCCGCAGCCCGTGCAGCCTTCGCCGCAGTACTCAGCCGTTTTGTATCCGTAATGGTTCAAGTGGTCGCTCATCGCAATCACCTTCGGCGGACAAGCTTCCATGCAAAGGCCGCAGCCCTTGCACTCATTCTCGTCAACGCACATCTTTCCGCGATCATGTTTCACTGCAGTGGCATCCATTTCGAACTCCTCTTTACAAGCAAAGCAAAAAATTTACGGCAACACACAACTTCTTTAAACGCAAACAACCGATGGCCGCTTGCCCATGTAATTCGAGCGCTCGGCAAAATCCTGCAATTCCTGGCGGAAGCATGGTTCGGCAACTGCGATCAACGCCTCTGCCCGCTCGCGCAAAGTTTTACCGTGCAGGTACGCAACTCCATGCTCAGTGACCACATAATGCACGTCGGCACGCGAGGTCACGACTCCGGCTCCGGGCTCAAGCATGCAGGCAATCCGCGAGATCGTCCCGTTTTTAGCCGTGGAGGGCAGTGCGATGACCGGAATTCCACCCTTTGATCTTGCCGCGCCCCGCATAAAATCCAATTGGCCGCCGAAGCCGCTGAAGGGCCGTGTGCCAATAGAATCCGAGCAGACCTGCCCCGTTAAATCCACCTGAAGAGCGGAGTTGATGGCCACCATATTGTCGTTGCGCGCAATTACAAAGGGATCATTTGTGTACTTGATGGGCCGGAATTCAAAGGAGGGATTCTCGTGGATGTAATCAAAAAGTTTCTTCGATCCCAGCACAAAGGAGAGCAAAATCTTGCCCCGGTGCACAGTTTTCCGCTCGCCCGTCAGCACACCTGATTCAATCAAATCAATCACGCCATCCGAGCACATTTCGGTGTGAATCCCCAGATCGCGCCTGTCGCCAAGGCATCCGAGCACCGCATCGGGAATCTGGCCGATACCCAACTGCAAAGTCGCACCATCCGTAATCAGGCTGGCCACGTTCTCGGCAATTTTGCGATGGATTTCCGTGTACGGCAGAGGAAGCATCTCATAAGGCTGGTATGAGGTCTCCACCAGCGCCGTAAAGTGGTTCACGTGGAGGTTGGTTTCGCCATGCGTGCGCGGCATCCGGTCATTGACCTCGGCAATGACCACGCGCGCTGAACGCGCTGCCGTCAGGGTGCAATCAACCGTCGTCCCCAGACTCACATATCCATGCGCATCGGGGCGCGATACCTGCATCAGCACCACATCCAGCGGCAGATTGCCGCTGGTAAAGAGCGCCTCAATCTCGCTGAGCAGAATCGGCGTGTAATCGGCGCGACCCTCGGCAACGGCTGTGCGCACATTATCACCCAAAAAAAGCCCACGATGCCGGAAATGCCCTTCAAACTCGGGATCTGTATACGCGGTGAGTCCCAGAGTCTTCATGTGGACAATCTCCACATCATTCAGCTCATGGCCACGCGCCACCAGCGCATCAATCAACACGCGCGGCGTCGCGCAGCCAGAGTGAATCCAAACCCGCTCACCCGAGCGCACAAGCTTCAAAGCCTCTGCCGCGTCCATGCAGCGGCTTCGGTATTCAAGTTCCCAGTTCATTTAGACAACCTCCAGGCCACGGCGCACGAGCTGCAGGCCACTACATAAATCAAGCTCCAGCGCCCGAATTATTGTCGGCTTCGCACAGGTTCTTTGCTGTGATTTACATCACCTTGCGGGTCAGTTGAATGAACTGTTTTACACCCATTTTTCTTTATTTTTGGCAACTTTTTTGGTTAAAAAGTTTCAATTTCAGGCGAGATAGTTTCTATGACTTTTATTAATCTCTGAACACTTTCTCGCTTTCTGTCACTCAAGCAGATTATTCTGGAGAAACTATGAGCCAGCCAATTCAGCAAACCAAGGTCAACCTCACCCAATCCGATGACTACCGCGAGAGCTACGCCAACAGCGTGCAGGTACGCGTCAGTGTCTGGGACTTTCAGCTTATCTTCGGCCTCGCCAATAGCGATTCGCCCGAGCAGGTAAACATCCGCAACCACCAGGCCATTTTCCTGAGCCCGCAACAGGCCAAGGCGCTCTGGAATGTTCTGGGTCAGAATCTTGCCCAGTACGAGCAGGCATTCGGCCAACTGAACCTTGAACCGAATGGGCCACTTTTTTCGACGGGCCCTGTTAACTAATCAGTAACCAGCAGCCCTTCAGGAGCACCCCCGTGCGCTGGATTCAAATTTTGCGGCCAAAGTTTTTGCTTCCCCGACGAGACCAGCCACTTCCGGGCTGGATGATCTTTCCCGTCATCTTTGCCGCGCTCTATGCCAGCCACTATTTGCTTCTGAAGCTGCCTTATTTTTGGGATGAAGCCGGCTACTATATTCCCGCCGCATGGGATTTCTTCCACTCCGGCTCGCTGATCCCCACCAGCACACTGACCAACGCGCATCCTCCTCTGCCTTCCGTCTACCTTGCGCTCTGGTGGTGGGCTGACGGATTTTTGCCTGAGGTCACACGCACGTCACTGCTCCTTGTTGCGTCTTTTGGTTTGCTTGGTCTATGGCGTCTTGTGCTGCGCATCCACGGCAATTCGTACGTCGCATTCTGGACCGTCGCGCTTACTGCAATCTACCCCATCTGGTTCACGCAATCGAACCTTGCGCATGCTGACATCTTTGCCGCGGCATTCACGCTCTGGGGACTTGTCTACGCGCTCCCCGACCGCGATCGCCAGCCCTGGATTGCGGCGTTCTGGTTCTCTCTTGCCGCGCTCTCCAAAGAAACCGCCATTCTCTTCCCGATCACACTCATTGCGCTCAACTTTATTAGCGTCCTGCGCGCCAACGTGCAAGCCCGCGCGCGCATCTTGAGCGAATCCCTGTGGCTCGCCGCTTCAGCTCTTCCGCTGGCCACCTGGTACGCTTACCATCGCGCCAAAACCGGCTACTTCTTCGGCAATCCCGAATTTCTGCGCTACAACGCCGAGGCCAATCTTGAACCCCTGCGCATCGCTGCCGCATTCGCCCACCGCATTCTCCATCTAACGGCGCACATGAACCTCTTCGTCCCCGTGCGCTGCGCCATCGGTGCGCTTTTCTTTGCGCCCTTCACAGACAGTGAAGGCAACACACGCGCTTTTCTATCGCCGCGCACACTGCGCCGCATCGCGGCAATCGTACTCGCCAACGCTCTTCTCTTCAGTGTTCTTGGTGGCGCGCTGCTTACGCGCTATCTGCTTCCCGTCTACCCGCTTATTATCCTCGTTGCGGTTTCCATCTTTTTCTATCGTGTGCGCTACTGGCAGGCCCTCACCGTCTTTGCCGCCGCAGCCTTTGTGCTCGCACTCTTCATCAACCCGCCCTACGGAATCGCACCCGAGGACAATCTCACCTACGCTCGTTTCATTGAACTCCACCAGCACGCAATCGACTACCTCAAGACGCACAACGACAGCGCAACCGTGCTCACAGCATGGCCGGCGACTGACGAGCTAACCAAACCCGAGCTTGGCTACCTCACCAATC
>DAHXOQ010000380.1 GCA_027364815.1 Acidobacteriaceae bacterium
ATGAAGCACTGGGGCGTCACCAAGGGCAAAAAAGTCGGCGTCGTCGGTCTCGGCGGACTCGGCCACATGGGCGTCAAATTTGCCCACGCACTCGGCGCGCACACCGTCGTCTTCACCACCTCACCCTCCAAAGTTGAAGACGCGCTCCGACTCGGCGCCGATGAAGTCGTCATCAGTAAAGACGCCAACGCGATGGCCAAACACGCCTTCAGTTTTGATTTCATCCTCGATGCCGTCGCCGCTGATCACGACATCAACGCCTACCTCGGCCTTCTCGGTGTCGATGGCAACATCACCCTCGTCGGCGCACCGGAAAATCCTCTCCCTGTCTCTGCTTTCAACCTCATCATGGGTCGCCGCTCACTCTCCGGCTCACCCATCGGCGGCATCGCCGAAACTCAAGAAATGCTTGATTTCTGCGGCCGGCACAACATCACCTCAGACGTTGAAATCATCCCCATTCAGAAAGTCAACCAAGCCTACGAGCGCATGCTGAAGTCCGATGTCAAATACCGCTTCTCCATCGACATGGCCTCCCTCAAATCGGAGTAACAAACAATCGTCACAACTAATTACACGGGTCCCCCAGGTCTCGCATATTTGAGACCTGGGATTCCATCTCAATATTCCGTCCCACTCATCGTTGAATCTCTTCCAATAAATTCAAGGTGTCCACATGCAAAAACGAAAACTCGGTAGCAGTAATCTTGAAGTCTCCGCCATCGGCCTAGGTTGCATGGGCTTGAGCTTCGGTTACGGTCCCGCAACTGAAAAATCTCAAGCCATCAAATTAATCCACGCCGCCTATGATCGCGGCGTCACTTTCTTTGACACGGCTGAAGCCTACGGTCCTTTCCTCAATGAAGAACTCCTCGGTGAAGCGCTCGCACCCTTCCGTGACAAAGTTGTAATCGCCACCAAGTTCGGTTTCCCCGGTGGTGTCGTCAACACAGGCCTCGACAGCCGTCCCGAAAACATTCGCGCTGTTACCGAAGCCGCACTCAAGCGTCTTAGAACTGATGTCATTGATCTCCTCTATCAGCATCGCGTCGATCCCAACGTCCCCATTGAAGACGTCGCCGGCACTCTCAAGGACCTCATCGCCGAGGGCAAAGTCCGGCACTTCGGCATGTCTGAAGCAGGCGTCGATTCCATCCGCCGCGCTCACGCCGTGCAGCCCGTCACCGCTCTCCAAAGCGAATACTCCTTCTGGTGGCGCGAACCGGAAAAAGAAATCCTGCCCACGCTTGAAGAACTCGGCATCGGATTCGTTCCCTTCAGCCCGCTCGGCAAAGGCTTCCTCACCGGAGCCATCAACGAGAACACCACATTCGACAGCACCGACTTCCGCAACGTCGTTCCCCGCTTCACAGCAGAAAATCGCAAAGCCAATCAGGAACTCGTATCCGTGCTCGACCAGATCGCCATATCCAAAGGCGTCACCAAAGCGCAGATCGCCATCGCCTGGCTGCTCGCGCAGAAACCCTGGATCGTTCCCATCCCCGGCACCACCAAGCTCCATCGTCTCGAAGAAAATCTCGGCGCAGCCAATGTCGTACTCACCGCCAGCGATCTGCAAACCATCGAGGGCGCTTTCGCCAACATAGAAGTCCAGGGCGCGCGCTACCCTGCAAAGCTTCAGGCGCGCGTCGGCCGCTAAAAGATTCTGCATTCCGCCTTTTCGGCTTTCTATTAGCGAAGATGTGGGAATACAATGATCTTCTTTCAACGAATCAGCAAGGAGCCTCTATGCAAAAACGCAAACTCGGCAATCTTGAAGTTTCCGCCGTCGGCCTCGGCTGCATGGGCATGAGTTTTTCCTACGGCCCGCCAAAAGACACTCATGAGATGATCACGCTCATCCGCGCCGCCGTTGATCGCGGCGTAACATTCTTTGATACCGCCGAAGTCTACGGCCCCTACACAAATGAATTCCTCATCGGCGAAGCTCTCGAACCGGTCCGCGATAAAGTCGTCATCGCCACCAAATTCGGCTTCAAAATCAACCTCGATGCAACCCCCGGCAATCAGGGCCCAAACAGCCGTCCCGAGCGCATCCGAGCCGTCGCCAACGCCGCACTCAAGCGCCTCCGCACCGATCACATCGACCTCTTCTACCAGCACCGCGTTGACCCCGAAGTTCCCATTGAAGACGTCGCCGGTACCGTAAAGGAC
>DAHXOQ010000381.1 GCA_027364815.1 Acidobacteriaceae bacterium
GAGTTGACTTGATGTTGATGGCGCTGATGTTGACTATTTAGTTAGCCATCTTGAAAAACAGGTGTCAGATTTCAGATGTCAGGGGTCAGGGGTCAGTTCTCAGTTGTCAGATGTCAGTTGCGTTGTGCTGGGCATGGAGGATTCCTTTTCAACTTCTATTGTGGCTCATGTTGGGGTAATTATCTGCAATTCATCGATAAGACGTTCTGCACATAAAATGCTGACGAATGGCGCAAATGTGCAGGCGCGAGTGCCACTTCTCAAAATCGAGAAGTGGCACTCGATTTTTGGGGAGGCGGAGGTTAAGATTTTTGAATCCCATGTCTCAAATGCGAGAGATGGGTAACCTTGGAGTATTTTGGGTGGTCAGATATGGGCCACCCCGCCGAAAGATGGTCAACAGGGGAAGACCACACGCTTACAATGTGATGAAGTGAAAGCAGCCACATTGCTGATAACGAACGAGACCTTTTGGCATGCCATCATTTTACTTCCCAGGTCTCTCTGGAGACCTGGGGCACCCATTCATCTTTGCGAAGTCAGATCTGGGCCACCCGCCGTTGTCCAAGCTCAATCCAGGGCAAGACGAAACAAAAAATATAACTCCAAACGACGGAAATTTTGCAAAGGTGGCGGATCCTTCCAAAGTTGACACTAAGACTTGGACCGATGCTGCGTCGGCACACGGCACGTCAAAACAATCGCCGACAATCCCTGGACAGAGTACTTTTGTTGTAAAACTTTATGCCGATCCGAAACGTGGAAACATTATTGCGGTTGTGTACCCCAACGGCACTCCGCAGCACATGACGGGACTGATTCCTTTCCTGATGGGCAGCACGAGTGTAAATGTCCCTGCCGCTCGGGTCTTTATGGGCTGCAATTGATTCAGGAGAATAATGAAATGAGAAAAGTGGATGCTAGTGTCGCAACTATTTGCTTGGCATGCTTGATCATGCTGTTCATGAGTGGAGGGAGCTCATTGGCAATGGCCGAAGAGGGCCTGCATTTGACTCCAGAGCAGGCGATCACCGCCGCTCGCCGTAACGCGAGGCCGGAAAACTCATTCACGATTCTTTGGAAGATCATCGCGGATGCTGATACGCGGCGGATCGCCGACCAGGCGCTTGAACATGCACAGGCGCACAAGATCGAGCTTTACGAGAACGGAATTCTTGTCGATATTTTGCGGTCCGGCGGCTACCTTCTCGCAGAAACTAATCTGCAAACGAACAACGTGGTCGCGATGCACCTCGTCTTGATGGAGGCCGGTGGCGCCGTGAAGGACGTACAGCAAGAGTGCCACGGTGTCGTCAGACTAGCCGACGCTGAGGAACTGGTCAAAGACACCGCCGAGCTTGTCAAGCAGATGTACTCTACTCCATCAACAGAGGAATCGTCTCTGGCAAGCAGATTCTACGGTGGAAACTTTCCCGACGCCGACCAATTCCCAGATTCTTTGTTTGCGATCCCTGATTCCCTGCGAAAGCGAGGCGCCAAGCCGAACGAGGTCCGCGAAGCGGCAGCACTGTTTTGGGGGTATCTTTCCTGGCCATCCCGTTCTGCGCTCTCCATGCCCGCATTCGCCGCTAGCCCAGCCGCGGCGGGAGACGCGGCTGAGAAGGAGCGGGATACGCTGAAGGCGGAATTCCTGCAAAGCAACAAACTGGATCCCAACATTAATCTTGTTGACTTTGACAATATTCAAAATGAGAGGCAGCTCCAGGAACGCATTGAATTGCTCACAAGGTTGGATAGGTTCTTGGAAGATTCCCTTAGGAAGGAAGCTGATCCGGCCGTTGTCAGACAGAATCTTTCCATTCTTACGATGCCGCTGAGGGTTGATGTGGACCTAAACCAAGAGGGCCAATATGTGTCTAGCTCGCCGCCAAAGTCGCTGTTCCTCTGGCATCGCCTCGCGACGGGTGGCTTCGCGGTCAAAGAGATCACTTGGGATTGGTGATCAGCATGTGATAGCTTCCGAGTGCCAATCACGCCGTCCCAACTGGAGACTCTGGCCCAACAGCAGAACACTGCAGTGCCGCTAAAGGATGACAATGGCAATGTGCAGGGCATCACCAACAACAAGACCACCGCGCGCGCACAAACTTTCACCTACGATGGTCTAAACCGGTTGGTGACGGCGAAATCCGGCACTGCGTGGGGTATCAG
>DAHXOQ010000382.1 GCA_027364815.1 Acidobacteriaceae bacterium
ATGCTACCAGGGGCAGGAGATTGTGGAGCGGATTCACTCGCGCGCAAATGTCCACAGGCATCTGAGGCAGGTGGAGTTTGCGGGTGCGTTGCCGGCGGCGGGATGCACGCTGAAGTGGAAGGGTGCTGAGGCGGGCGTGGTGCGCAGCGCGGTGAAGGTTGGCGAGAGATGTTTTGGGTTCGCGATGATGCGGGCTGAAGCTGAGGCCCCGGATGCGGTGCTGGAGTTTGATGCCGGAGAAAACAAAATCGGGCAGGCCCGATTGCTGAGTGGACCGCCAACTTTGAATGAGTTGATTTAGAAAAATTTTGTATGAAATGAATCTGAAAAAAGGAAGAACATGAGCGAGAGTCCGAAGTTTGAAGTAATTGATCGTCGCAAGGCGAAGGCAGAAGAGGAACAGAAGGCCGGTGGTGCGAGTTCGGCTGAGCCAACTGAAAAAACGGCCGTTGCTGAAGAGACAAGGGCGACGGGCGGTGGTCCGCGGTTGGTGACGACCGAAGCGCCGAAAGCAAGTGAGCCCGAGGCAGAAGAGACGCTGCGTGTGCCTGAGCCGCCGAGCGCTGAAGAAAGCCACGCGCAGAAGAGCGCGTATGGCGCGGCGAGCGAGCGGCTCGATGATTTGGTGCGCGCGCAGAATCCGGGGATGGATCGGCAGCCGCCGGTTGTTTATGAGAGCTTGCTTCAGCAACTTTATTTGTCGGCGATGATTGCGATGGGCGCGGGTACGCCGGAGGGTCAGCGGCCACGGATTGATATTCTCGGCGCGCGGCAGACGATTGATTTGATCGCAGTGCTGGCGGAGAAGACCAAGGGAAATCTGACCGAGGACGAGGACAAGGCGACCCGGACGGTGCTCTATGAAGCGCGCATGGCCTTCCTTGAATTAACGAAGATGATCAGCATGCAGGCTGCTGTGCCACCTCCGCCACCGGGCGTGAAAAAGTAAGAAGGCCGAATGACGGGCGAACTCATTTTTCTCGGCACGGGCACATCGATGGGTGTGCCGACCCTGGGGTGCGAGTGCGCGGTTTGCACTTCAGTGGATCCGAAAGACAAGCGGCTGAGACCGTCGATTTTGATTCGCTGGAAAGATGATGCTGCGGTGCGCGGGAATGAGCGCAGTGTCTTGATTGACACGGGGCCGGATTTTCGCGCGCAGGCTTTGGCCGTGGGGCTCAGGCATTTGGATGCGGTTTTTTATACGCACTCACATGCGGATCACATTTTAGGCTTCGATGATCTGAGGCCGATCAGCTTTGAATGGTACCGCGGCGCTGAGGCGATTCCGTTGTACGCGACGGATGAAACGAGGCAGACGCTCGAGCATGTCTTTGCTTACACGCTGAGTCCGCGGGCAACTTACACAAACCGTGCGCGGGTTCGCATTGAGACGGTCGTCGAGCACAATGCAGTTCACGGCGTTGATTTTTTGCCGGTGCCGGTGATGCATGGAGATTTGCCGATTACCGGCTATAGATTTGGCAAGACCGCGTACCTGACGGATGTGAGTTCGATTCCCGAAAATAGCTTTAAATTACTTACCAATCTCGACGTGCTGATACTTTCGGCGCTCCGGCACAAGCCGCATCCGAATCATTTGACGCTCAATCAAGCGCTGGAATGGGCTGAGCGGATTGGCGCGCGGCAAACCTGGTTCACGCACATTGCGCACGAGCTGGGCCACGAGGCGACGAATAAGACGCTGCCGTTGGGAGTCAAGCTGGCGCATGATGGCTTGCGAGTTGAAATTGAGTTGGGGTGTGCATGAAGTCAGCTGAAATGATTCCCCTTTTTCGCGGACTTGAGGCAGTGCCTGCAAATTTTGGTCCGGCGATTGTTTCCATAGGAAATTTTGACGGCGTGCATTTGGGGCATCGCGAGATTCTTTCGGCAGTGGTGCGTGAGGCGCGTGCGAGTGGAGCCAAGGCTGTGGCTGTAACTTTTACGCCGCACCCTGAGAAGTTTTTGAGCCCCGGGCATGCGCCGCAATTGATTACGCCTGACGATGCGCGCTTTGAAAGGCTGGCGACGACGGGGATTGATGCGATTCTGCTGCTGAAGTTTGATGCGGAGTTGGCAGCGCTTTCAGCGCGTGAGTTTGTGGAGCGGGTACTGGTGCATGCGCTCCATGTGCGCGGAGTGCATGAAGGTGCGAACTTCAGATT
>DAHXOQ010000383.1 GCA_027364815.1 Acidobacteriaceae bacterium
AACTTTGACTCCCCGACCCACTCTGCGCACCAGCACCCGGCTGAAACCCGCTGAAGTCGAACCCGCCAAAATCCACCGGAGCACGCCCGCCACCCTGCTGTTGCCGCGCATACGCCTCGGCCTGCGCCGGGTCAATCTGGTCGCTATAGAAGCCCACCGCATCGTAAACCTTGCGCTTCTTCTCGTCGCTCAGCACGTCATTCGCCTCGGAAAGTTCTTTGAACTTCTCCTCAGCGCGCTTGTCGTTCGGGTTCACATCCGGGTGAAATTTGCGCGCAAGTTTGCGGAACGCCTTCCGGATCTCATCCTGCGTCGCTGTCTTTTTCACGCCGAGTATGGCGTAGTAATCCTTTGTCTGGGTGGCCATGGTCGCCTTTGATGTCTATCTTATCGCGCCCGCGTACCTTTTACAGCACCGTCTATCTGCAATCCGCCGAATCCACGCTCCCCCGCTAAATTCCGGAGATCAAGAACTTTCTAATCCCAATGAGGAAAACCCACTTCTCCAAAAAGTGCTATCGTTTCCCTATGAAAAAGATTGTCATCACGCTCGCAGCATTGCTCGCCCTCAGTTTTGTCGCGATGGCCGTAATCTTTTTTCTTCTCTTTCATCACAAGTAAAGCAGGGCAGCCGATAAAAATTAGTAGGAGGTTTCAAATGCGCAAAATTTTTCTCGCCGTCGCTCTTATCTCCGCCGCATCATCGGCACTCGCTCAGCTCCACCCCAAAAGCCCCATGCCACCGATTGGCCCTCAGCCCAACAACGGCGCCATGGTCGCCAGCGTCGATCCATCCCTCATGGAGTCCATGATTCTAACCCGCACTGATGTCGTTGTGCCCAAAGACCTCGAATCCATTGAAGGCACCGTCACCCTCACCGCGCTCATCGACCCCACCGGCCACGTCATGCAACTCAAGGCCATCTCTGGCCCCGCAATCCTCTATCAAGCTGTTATTGATTCCGTCCGCCAGTGGACCTACCGCCCCTTCACCATGAACGGACGCCCCGTCCAGGTCTCCACGCAAATCATCGTGCCAATCAAAAAGCTCGCGGACAAATAGATGTGGCATCAATAACGGCTAGAAGTGCTATTAACCCGCGCGTGTTAAAACGACGTTGCTATGCATTACATCCCGTAGGGAGGATAGAAAATAGCCCAGGGTGAACCCTGAGCGTAGCGATGGGGCAACCCTGGGAATGCTGTCTATTGAAACGCCAGCCCCGGAGGGGCGACCGAAAAGGCCCATGAACTCTCAGACCAAGCAATGCGCATCAGCAGTTGTTTTGCGACGGAGTCGCGCCCGCTGCATGCAATGCCTTTTGCAGCGAAGGCGCGTCCGCTGTATACAATGCCACCGCAGGTGCCTAACGGTGCGTCTGCTGCATGCAATGCCTTAAACGCCACCCTCAAAAATCTTCTTCGACAAATACCGTTCCGCCGAATCAGGAATAATCGTCGCTATTCTTTTTCCCGGCCCCAGCTCCTTCGCCAACTCCACGCACGCATGTATCACCGCGCCCGAGCTCGACCCGCCAACCAATCCCTCTTCCGCCGCCAGCCGCTTCACCATAGCAAACGAATCCTCGTCATTGACCATCATGATCCGGTCGCAATACTGACGATGAAAAGTCCCCGGAATAAAACTCACTCCAATCCCCTCAACGCGATGCTTCCCCGGCTCGCCGCCCTGCAAAATTGATCCCTGCGTCTCCACGGCGACATTGATCACCGCCGGATTCTTCTCCTTCAAAAAACGCGCCACGCCGCTGAATGTTCCGCCAGATCCCACTCCAGCCACAAACGCATCCACACGCCCTTCGAGCTGCTCCCAAATCTCCGCCGCCGTCGTCTCGTAGTGATAATTCGGGTTCGCCGGATTTTGAAATTGCAACGCCGTAAACGAACCTGGAATCTTCTTGCCCGCCTCCTGCGCCGCGCGAATCGCCCCCGCCATCCCCTCATCCACAGGCGTCCGCGTCACCTCCGCGCCAAAGCCGCGCATCAGAATGCACTTCTCCTCGGCAAATCCCTCCGGCACAAAAAGCACCACCTTGTATCCGCGATTCACCCCGATCAGCGCCAGGCCCACGCCGGTATTTCCCGCCGTCGCCTCAACAATCGTTGACCCCGGCTTCAGCAATCCCCGCGCCTCGGCGGCGAGTAT
>DAHXOQ010000384.1 GCA_027364815.1 Acidobacteriaceae bacterium
GTCTACACCATGCGCGACATTGACGAACGTGGCATGCGCACGGTGATGGAGGAAGCGTTGAGGGCTGCCGGTCGCGGGACAGCGGGCTACCATCTCTCGCTCGATATGGATTGGATTGACCCTGAAGATGCGCCAGGAGTGGGAACGCCGGTGCGTGGCGGGGCAACCTATCGCGAGGCGCATCTGGCGATGGAGATTCTCGCCGATCATGGACGACTGGTGAGCTTTGAGATTGTTGAAGTGAACCCGGTCATCGACGAGCATAACCGGACCGCTGACCTTGCCGTCGAACTGGCCTGCTCAGCTTTTGGGAAAAAGATACTGTAGAGGGTACTAATCAGTACCCTCTATGTAGATTTACGCCAGAACGGGCATGAGTTCCGAATTCAGAGAAGCGTATTCTCTTTGAATTTCACGAGCCCAACGCAGTGCAGTTGGTAAAGGTGTCACAGGATTTGTAACTCTTAAAGGAAATCCGTCATACGTTTTTCCTTCAAGCAATCTGCCGGCATTTTTCTTTCGCACTCCACCCCATTGCTTGAAAAAGAAGGGAACCTTTGAAGAGGCGCACTGATCTCGAATTGTGGTTACCCATTCTTTTGACAATGGCCGTGCTCCAGGACCACTTTCTCCACCTACAATCACCCAATGAATCCCTTTCAAATTGAGTTTTCCAAGGTCTTCAAGGAGTGGTTCAATTGAAAGGAAACGAACTGCAGCATTTGAACTTTGCAGGTCCTTTAATCTTGGAAGGCCATGTTGCTGGTTCTCAACACTCACCCCCCACCAAATATTCTTTGCATCTGCCGCAAACTTCAATCGTCCTGCAAGCAATTCAACCATACGTGCAGAACGCTTCGTGAGAATTTGGTATGTGTGCCAATTCGCCTGAACCATAACGCGCGCAACAGCTTCAATGTAATTGTCAGGCACTCCATCATGAAAAAGATCACTCATAGAGTTCACAAAAATCATCTTTGGCGATTGCCAACGTAACGGCTCAGCAAGTTTGTCAGGAACAAGACGAAGATCAAATCCTTGCTCATAAGGATGACCCGAAACACCGCGAAATCTTTCAGCAAATACTTCTGCGTAGCAGTGTTTACACCCTGGGCTGATTTTCGTACAACCACGTACGGGATTCCAAGTTGCGTCGGTCCATTCGATTGCGGAATGTTCAGCCATTTCTGACCTCCCCATAATGCTCATATTTCGCAAAAATGTCTTTCACAATCTTGTTAGCAGCATGTTGCTGTGCAGCAAAGAACAAATAATATACAACAGCACCTCTACTATTACGCATCGGCATGGGCTCTGGGACAAATTTGAATCCGGCATCATTTTTTAGACGCTCTCTAAAGGCTTGAACCACATGATCATTTGTATTCTTTTCCTGCATCTCACCAAACAAGCCTTGTGTCAAACTGTATGCAGCTTTTAACCAACTATCATCACCCCAAAACTTAGTCATTCGCTCTCTGTCAGATTCTGAAACAAGTTCTGAATTGTGCCAAAGAACATTCCTATTCATATCCATCACGGGGAAATTTAGAAATATTTCAATGGCTTTTGATACACCTGCTCCTCGAATCGTATCCCAATTAAGATGCAGTCCATAAGGATCAAGAATGCAGAGTGCTCGCTGAAAATTTGTAAACTTAATTTTTGGAAAGACGTCTCTTAAGAGCACTTCATTACAATCACCGTGGTAAACATTTACTTCTGGTCGACCTGTCGAAAGTCTCTTCAGCTCCGAGGTTCTCTCCTCGTTACTATCTACAAAATAAAAAGCTTCAAATGGTGGTTCAACCGACAGAGCTCTCGTTGGACTACCTTCAATAATCCTATCCGCACCCTTTGCTTTGTGATGTCCGGCACCAGCGAATCCATCTATATAACTTGGATGGAGCTTTGGTTTCTGGGCGAGCAAAATCTGATTATAAGGCTTTGCATACTCTTCCAAAATTGCAAGCTTAACCTCTGACCAGTAGCCAATTTCGTCGATTTTTAGATCAGTGCTCATAATATTAACAGTTTCGTCTTCTTTTCGCCCATTCGTCAAGCGTTATATTAACAATATTATGTAATGCTCAATACGTATATTAAC
>DAHXOQ010000385.1 GCA_027364815.1 Acidobacteriaceae bacterium
TAGTTTTTTTGATTCTGGCACCGCTCGCTCTAGCGCAGTCGCCCACGCTGACGAGCGCCGTGCCCGGGGTTGCCGTCCAGGGAGCGGGCCAGTTGCAAATGACGCTGGTTGGTACGAACTTCCGCCCCGGCGCAATCGTCGTGATCTCACCTGTGCTGCAATCGTTGAATCAATCGACGGGCAAAGTGCAAGCCACGGACATCGTAATATTGAGCAACACGCTTGTGAATGCCAATACGTTGACGGCGCGCATCAACGTCGGCACAATCGCCGAATTAGGTCTGCGTGCGATCGATGTGCTCAATGCCGATGGAACAAGCACAGCGGGGCAGAGTGCGACTGGCTTGTTCGGCACCTCGCAGCCATTTCACGTCTTTCCTTCTAACTCCATTGCTGCTCCATTGACTGTCACCAACCTGGCTCTGCTCACACCGCGCAATGGAACCGTAGCCACACAAGATGAGCAACTTTACGCAGAAGCGATCCTCACGGGTTCAGGAACCGGAACCGTTATCGGGCAATGGATATGGGACGATACGGTCTTTGAGGAGTTCACAGTTGAGATCAAAGGCGGCACCAGCGCCACATTCACCACCAAACAATCACTGCCCACAACAGTCATCGGCGCGCATCAACTGCAATTGCGCATGACTGCGCCAAACAAGCTCGCGGCTGTTCCCATCACGATTGTCGTCAACCCCGACGGACTCTCGCGAGAGAGGCTCATTTATCCGGAGATTTCGCGCAGCTTTGATTACATAACAGCGCCAAGCTTCCTCTGGGCTCCTGTTCCGGGTGCAACAAAATACCAGGTTGGGTTTTCAACCACTCCATACAACAGTGGGATCACCGAATGGTTTGACGTGGTAGACAATCGCTGGGATATGCCAAAGGATGATTGGGAAAAGCTTCCAACGGGATCTTTCTACTGGACGGTGCGAGCGATCGATTCCAATGGCATTGCGCGCCAGCCTCTTCCGTTGCGCCCAATCAGCCGCAACATTGAAGGTGGATTGCGCGCACTCAACGCCAGGCCAGCGCGCACAACAGCCGGGCACACGCTTTTGCAATGGAAGCCGATACAAACCAATGGTTATTATTTCGTGACAATCAGCAGCGACTTTGCCGGGGAAAATATTCTTCGCCAGTACATGACCACGGACGCAACGCTCGATTTGCGCGCAGTGGATGGAAAACTGCAAACGGGAGAGACCTACTACTACCAGATTGATGCTATTTCGCCTGACGGCTTGATGCTCAGCTCAGGGCCGGTTGAGAGCTTTGTCGCAGTCGCCGGCCCTGGAATGCAAACGAGCGTGCAGACAAAAAGAGCGACGCTTCTTGCTTCGCTGGGCAGAGCAGCATCGTTGCCCTCGCTCGCCGATCTGGCCAGCGAAATCTCCGCGCAAACTCCGTCGCCGGGGAGCACAACCAACCTTCTGCAGCCAGCCATCAGCGTCACTTTCAGCACGCAGGTGAATCCCTCTGACGTCAGCATGATGGTCGATGACGTGGACATCACAACACTAGCGCAAGTGAGCGCGACAAAAGTCAGCTTCACTCCGCCGCTGGCACTTGCCGGCGGAGATCACAACATCAACCTCAGCGTCGGCACCGATGCAACCGCATGGAAGTTCACCGTTCTTGCGCCGCCAACACCTGCAGCAGTTGCAGCGGCTACATCCAACACGGCTGCGCCAACCGTTCAGACAGGAACTGACGCCGAAGCGCCCACGACTCCGGTTGCATCAGGTATGCCGAAGGGCGCCAATGTTGCGGCCGCACACAAAGAAACAGCAAAGGCGAAGAAAGACCAGCGGCCCACTTTGCAAGGACAACTCGGAGCCAGCACACAATGGGTTTCGGGTTCCAATCCGCCGGATACAAATGTGATTTCAGCGTCGGAGCGCATGATTTACGAAAAAGGTCCGTGGCACATTGAAGCCAACGGCAGTGGATTGCTGAACTCCGTGCTGAACCCTCCAGAGCAACGTACCAGCCATGGTGAGTTCAACGATTATGTTTTTCAGCTTGGCTACAAAAAGCTTCCGTGGAATACAAGTTTCCGTTTTGGCATCATATCGCCGGTGCTTTACACTGGGG
>DAHXOQ010000386.1 GCA_027364815.1 Acidobacteriaceae bacterium
AATATCTGCTTTGGCGAAGACGAGAATGAGGTGGCCGTGGAGGGGTTTGGCAGAGGGGATGGTAACCTCGATGCGTTGCGCGAGAGCGAGTGTTGCGGAGGCGGCGAGAAGGGAAGCCGTTAGAAGGTGTTTCAGATGCATTTGGGAAGCTCCTAATTCAAAGGCGGGGGTTCGAGTCATTGTAACGCTCGCGGGTTTGCGCATGGGAGATGGATGGCGATGATGCTGTGGTGAAGCAACGATGGAGAGCGTTCTTATACATCGTATCGCTGCTGAATCGTTCAGAATTGCAGGTGGGGTCGGAAGCGCGATGGATAGCTGTGTTTTAGTGCTCAGTGGCGCTCCCGGCGACAGTGAGGTGAATGTGGTCAGGCAGGTTTCTGAGACTGAAATTTTGGACAACAACCCAGTCGAAGACAGGGATCGAACTTTGCATGTGCACTTTGGCCGGTTTGCCACGGTGGGTTGTGCGTGGCTTGGATCGACGTGGGCGTTTGCAGGGGCGGGGCTGGTGGTGATTCTGTGGGTGGCGACAGGGCCGATCTTTCATTTCTCTGAAAGATGGGCGCAGTTCATTACAACGGGAACAGGAATTGCAACTTTTCTGATGGTGTTCCTGATTCAGAATACGCAAAACCGCGATGCGCGCGCGATCAATCTCAAGCTCACCGAGTTTATCAGGGCCGAAGGCAATGCGAGAAACCAGATGATAGATTTTGAGAAACTCAGCGATGCGGAACTGGGTGAGATGCAGGTCAGGTACGAGAAGATCAAGACGGTGTGGACGGAGCGGCAGAAACGGATTGTGGGCGGAGCGGCGGAAAATTAAATGGGAATTTAGATATTCGGAGGCAGCGCTATTTTTAAGCCGCACAGCTTTACTTTTGAACTTTCCCTCAGGAGCGGTACAATTCGGTTGAAAAGGCGCTGAATGAGTAGAGTTCGTTTCTCTGGAAAATCCAAATGGAGGAGATATGCATCGGAGAGATTTTTTGAAGACGGCGAGCGCGACAGTCGGCGCTGTGGCAACGGATCAACTGTTGACGCCGATGCTCACAGCAGAGGATAAGGCCCGGCAGAGCAAAAATCCTGAGACAGAAGGCATGATTTATCGCACCCTGGGCAGGACGGGAGAACGCGTTTCCGCAATGGGTCTGGGTGGATATCACATTGGCAAATCTTCGCTCACGGAGCAGGAATCCATTCAACTTATTCGCCAGGCAATCGACCGTGGCATTACCTTCATGGACAACTGTTGCGATTACAACGATGGCGTCAGCGAAATTCGCATGGGCAAGGCGCTGGCAGACGGATACAGCAAGAAAGTTTTCCTGATGACCAAGATCGATGGCCGAACCAGGGCCGCCGCAGCAAAACAGATTGACGAGTGCTTGCAGCGACTGGCGACGGATCACGTCGATTTGATGCAATTCCACGAGGTGATTCGGCTTGAAGATCCTGACCGTATTTTTGCTGCGGGCGGCGCGATGGAGGCGATGCTCGATGCGCGGAAGGCGGGCAAGGTGCGCTACATCGGATTTACAGGCCACAAAGATCCATACGTCCACCTGCGCATGCTGGAGACGGCGCGCAAGAATCAATTCCACTTTGATGCGGTGCAGATGCCGTTGAATGTGATGGACGCGCACTTCAGGAGCTTTGCTCATGATGTGTTGCCGGTACTTACGCGTGAAGAGATTGGCGTGCTGGGGATGAAGGCTTTCGGAGATCACCACATTCTCGACAGCAACACGGTCAAGCCGATTGAGTGCCTGCACTATTGCCTGAATTTGCCGATTTCAGTTCAGATCACGGGAATCGATAATCAAGCGGTTCTTGATCAGGCGTTGGAAGCGGCGCGGAGCTTCAAGCCGATGGCGGAGGCTGAAGTCGCCGGTCTGCTGGAGCGCACTCGCCTCTCTGCGCAGGACGGGCGTTATGAACTTTACAAGACCACCAACAATTTTGATGGAACTGCGCATAACCCGAGGTTGCTGGGGTGAAGAGATTAACTGGATAGCATGAGGTTGATGAATAGTTGGGATGAATCCCCGCATTATCAGGTGTACGG
>DAHXOQ010000387.1 GCA_027364815.1 Acidobacteriaceae bacterium
CTTTTGTTCCTCGGGTGCAGCCATCGTCTGCGCATAAGAACTCGTTCCGCCGCCGTAACCCGATCCCGAGTATGGGCGATAATACATTACGCCTGAATCCATGCTGGACGTAGTTGAATGTCCGGCAGAAGGGGCTCTTGCGGCAGTAATCGTGCGATTCACCGCATTCCAAACCTGCTGCTGATTCTGCGAAGCCATTGCCTCTCGGCGCACCGAGGGTTCAACCATGAAGCTGTGCGCCCCACCCTTGCCGGCAGACCCGAATTTTGAACTCGTCTCAACTCAGCGATGCGGCTCGATGCAAAAAACTGAAAGATCAAGCGGCGTGCTGTGCGGCATCACAATGCGATCCTTCGCTATTACGCGATCCTGTCGCCCGCCGGTGACAATCTCACCCGCAAGCAGCACAAGCGGACGCGAAGAATTGTTGAGCAGTACCAGCGTATTCACAGAATCGTTGCTGTAAGCTTGCTCCTCCGTTGCTACACCGCCCCCGTTATGGCGCGTGCGCGCCAGGCCGGCAGCTTTGCCCGCTTCAGTCACCACCACTTCACCGCTCTTGAAGCCTTCGTCCAGCGTTATGAACTGCCACTTGGATGCATGCTCTTCCGGATGCGTGCGCACAATTGGGTAGAGCGTCACCGAACCTGATTCAATCGGGTCAAGAACCTGGTAGGTGTTGGATTTTGTTTGCGGCTCAGGCCCGCCAAAGCCGGAGCTGACTGCGCCAGGACTAGCCGCGTTCACTAACTGCGTCGGTGCGCAGGCCAGCAGCGCTACCATGACCGTACTGACAAATTGCTTGAGCGTGTTCATAACTTCCTTTTCTCCCGTGCGAAGATTCGCAGGCGCTTTCAGTTGCCTTCAAAGTGAGAACGGCCCTCGAAGTAGAACTTGCAAGGAATATTTTGGAAGGCTAATCTCATAAGGCGGCTGGTTTTACGAATTTGGAGTAATTTTTTCTGACGGCGACACTGGCAAATTCGGAGATTCTGGAGCGGATTGAGCTTCCCGCCGCATCGCTGGATCTGCTGCGTGCGCGTTGGTGCGCACTCCATGGCGCCGACTCCGACTCAAGCCCTGAGGGCCAGCCAACAAACGGATTTTTGGCTTTTGTGCAGTTGGTTAATGGGATTTGCACACGCTACAAATTCGGCCTACCAGCAGAAAAAATCGCCACACCCAAAGAGCAGGCCGCTTTTATCGGCTCTCTGCGCCTCGATGACCTGTTGCTCGCCCGGGAGTGCGCCGAGGGCCGTCCAGAGGCATGGGAGCGGTTTATGACGCTTTACCGCGTCACTCTCTACCAGGCTGCCTATGGAATCGCGCGTTCGGATTCAGCAGGACGCGAACTTGCGGATTCTCTCTACGCCGATTTATTCGGACTGAAAGAAAAGGAGGGTCAGCGCCAATCGCCCCTCTCGCACTATCATGGCCGTGGTTCGCTGGCTGGCTGGTTGCGCAGTGTTCTGGCCCAGAGATTTGTCGATGGCTACCGCGCCACTCGCCGTGAAGAGCCACTCGAAGAGCAGACCGGGTTTGCCGCCGTCTCTCCAGTTGAACCCGCGCTGCCTGCTCGCAATCTGACTCTCCTTGAGACCGCCGTCAAAGCCGAAATTCAAGCCCTCAAGCCTGAAGAACGATTCCTGCTCTCTACCTACTATCTCGACGGGCGAACCCTCAAGCAGATCGCCACTGTCCTCGGTGTGCACGAATCCACCGTGAGCCGCTCTGTTGCCAGGCTCGGCGGGCAGTTGAGAAAGCGTGTCAGCCAACGGCTCAAAAATACCGGCCTGAGCCAACCGCAGGTTCTGGAGATGCTTGAGGTTGACGTGCGCGACCTCCAGATTCCACTAAAAAAAATCCTGCAAGGTGAGCCCTCCAGCGCGTTCAAAATACAGGAAAGTGAAAAGTTCATTGTCGAGCAGCAAGCGGACGAAATCATGAAAGGAGGCGAGGCGAATGACTGAGCAGAATTCTATACAGAATCACCCTGAAGCTGAACTCCTCGTCGCCTTCGCCGAGCA
>DAHXOQ010000388.1 GCA_027364815.1 Acidobacteriaceae bacterium
CTCTCCATCCAGTTGCGCAGCCTCAATGCGGAACCCCTGCGCTGTCCGCCGCGCATAGACCAGCCGGTCATGCGGCAAATAAAGTGGGCGAATCTCATCTGTTGCTGCCTCACCCTCGCGCGTAGCAAATATCTGCCGGACTTCTTTCGTCGCCAGAACAAATTCGTAAATCTTCCAGCTGTCTCCGGCAGTTTTCTTCCCCGCAAAAAGAATCGTCTTCGCATCAAACGAAACATTCGGATCAGCCGTCGCAAAAAAATCTGCTATCAACTGAACCGCTTTCCTCCCCGCCGGCTCCAGCAGGTAAATCTGCGCTCCCTGCGGAAACCCTTCCTCGCCCTTCAACCCCGCCAGCGGCAAAAACACAGGCGCCGCAACATACAAAACCGGCGAACTCAATTCATGCGGCCCCGCTTTCTGCGCAGGATTGTTCGCAAATCCGCAAAACGGCAGAGCAACCACCGCTACTGCAATCGTGAATAAAAATTTAGACCTTAGGGAATATTCGAATCTCATGCCAGCGCCCCAGCCATCTGCATTTGCGTCAGGCGCCGCGCCGTCATCCACGGCTCCAGTTCGCTCACCATCCGCTCATACTCGTCAAAGGTCAGCGATTGGTCGCCGTCACTGTACGCATCATCTGGATGCGGATGCACTTCCACAATCAGCCCATCTGCCCCCGCCGCACCCCTTGTGCGTGCTAGCGCTGCAACCAGCGATCGCCGCCCCGCCGCATGACTCGGGTCCGCAATAATCGGCAAATGTGAAATCATCTTGATCAGCGGAATCGCCGCCACATCAAATGTATTGCGCGTCGCTGTCTCAAACGTCCGTATCCCGCGCTCGCACAAAATCACGTTCGGGTTTCCATGATCAAGTATCGTATTCGCCGCGTGCAGCAGATCCGCAACCGTCGCCACCATCCCGCGCTTCAGCAATATCGGCTTCCCCGTCAACGCCACCGCCGCATGAAGCGATGTGTTCTCGCTGTTCCGGCTTCCTATCTGCAGAATGTCGGCATACTCGGCAACCAGCGGAACATCCTCCTCCGCCATCACCTCGGTCACTATCGCAAGACCCGTCCGGCGCCGCGCTTCAGCAAGCAGCTTCAGACCGTCAATTCCCATTCCTTGAAATGCATACGGCGAACTCCGTGGCTTGAACGCCCCGCCACGCAGTATCTGCGCTCCATTGCGGCGCACATGCTCAGCTGTCGTTAAGAGTTGCTCCTCGCCTTCCACCGAGCAGGGACCAGCCATGATGACAAACTCACCACCGCCAATCTCCAGATCCACTCCGCACTCGCGGTTTTGAATCCGGATAATCGTTTCCTCGCGCCCTGAACTCTTGAGCGCCAGCGGTGATTCAGCGAATTGTTCGAGCCACTTCTCAGACACCTCGACCATTCCGATCTGGGGAAGTCCCAGACTAATCTTCCAGATACGGGCGGCGCATCCATCAAACGGTTGAACAAAATTGTGTCGTAGATCACATACATATGAACACGAGTGCATTCTCTAGGAAGATGTGTCCGCGCCCCATCCATTTTTCGCGTTCTCTGCGATAAATGGGTGGGAATGAAGAATCTCAATTGCTGCATATGAGTTTTTTGCTTTAGCTAATTGCTTCGAGCCAACGGCGGAGCCACGTACCCAAAGGATCTCTCCAGAATCTCCGCAACCGCCAGCGCCTGTTCATCGCGGTTCGGCATCGCCGCAATCTGCACACCGATCGGCAATCCCTCCGCTGACCTTCCCACAGGCAACACCACCGCCGGATTCGCCAGCACGTTGAACCATTGCGTGAACCGCGTCTCATCCAGATAATCCAGCCGCCCTCCCTCCACCATCCAACTCCGCTCCCCATGCTTGAACGCCGGAATGCTCGCCACCGGACAAAGCAAAATCGGATGCGATTGCAACTCCTCCAACGCCTCACTCCGCAGCGAATCCAACTCCGCCCACGCATTCAGCACATCAACCGAACTCAACGCCGACAACCCCTCCGCCATCGTCATAAAATC
>DAHXOQ010000389.1:0-257 GCA_027364815.1 Acidobacteriaceae bacterium
AGCGGAACCTTGATGAAGAGGTCGCGATCGACGTCGGTGTGGAAAGTGGAGTCGGTATCGATGAGGGAACCTGAGGCTTCGACTTCGACGGTCTCAACATCAGCTCCGATTTGGAGGACAAATTTCAGATTGGAGCCGATCGCGGAGTGAATTTCGAGGTTCTGGGAGTGGGCGGCGAATCCAGTTGCAGAGATGGCGATTCTGTAAGTGTTGAAGGGGATGTTGTCAAATTCAAATTGGCCGGAGGCGTCGGAGGT
>DAHXOQ010000389.1:267-2013 GCA_027364815.1 Acidobacteriaceae bacterium
GTGACGGTGCGATTGAGCCCGCTGGAGGTGTTGGACAGTGTGACGGTAGCGTTGGGGATGACAGCGCCAGTGGGGTCGGTGACGGTTCCGCGCACCGGGCCGGTGTTGCCGCTTTGCGCGTGGAATGTGAGCGGCGCGCCCAGGAGCGTGACCAGTGCGAGCAGAGTGAGAAACGATTTGAATCTGAAATTCATGGGACCTCGTCCATTGGGGAAGTACGGCAAAACCTGCGCAAAGTTCAATGCGTGAGGTTTGAGCAGCTCGGGAAGGGTGCGTCCGAAATCAATGGTGAAAAAATTGAAGAGGTCTGAAAGCGAATTCAGACGGATTCAATTCAAAATGATTTTCAATTGCATGGACGCATGAGCGACGGGCTTAGCCGATGGGAGGGGGCCGAATAAAGAGCGCGCTGGTGGGACGATAGATTGCCACCTGCACACTCGCGAAGGGTGCAACGCGAAAGAGCGCGATAAATAGAATGGCGACTGCAGCGACGGCAGTGGGCGCGGCGTTATGAAGGACGACGCAGATGGTGCAGTGGTCAGCGTCCGAGGCGTCCTTATGAAAGTGCGCAACCTGAGCGACCGAGAGCAGAGCGAGCAAAAGCAGACAGAGCCAGAGGGTTGCACGCTGCGCAATTTGCGCGCGCGAGCTTCCTGCTTGTCGATTTGTCCACATTGCCTGCAAATTCTGCTCCTATATACAAGGATACACATGTTTGACGTTAATTTCGAGGGTACGGTTTCAGGAAATAGAATGAAAAGCAATAAATTCAGTGCAGCGGAATCCCTTTGCCTCATGTATAGAGCGATAAGCTAGACTTTTGTTGTGCAGAGAAGCTGTTCAATATCGCGCATTCTCATCATTGCAATGCTGGGCGTTGTTGTGCCTGGTGTTTATTACTTGAGGTGTGCCGATGCACAAACGCAGTCTCAAGATCAGCAGAAGCAGAAGCCGCTGGTGTTGAAGCCGGATCTGCCGACTACGATGAGCAATCATCGCTTGATTTTGAAAGATGGAAGTTATCAGATTTGCCGGCGGTATGAGATTGTGGGCGATCAAGTGCGGTATATCTCTGTTGAGCGCGGCGGCGATTGGGAGGAGTTGCCGACGGATATGGTGGATTGGGAAAAGACGCGCAAGTGGGAGCGCGATCATGCGGATTTAGGCGAGGATGAGTCGCCGGGCATGAAGGAAGCTGCCGAGGTGGACAAGGAAGAGGCAGCTTCACGCGCGGCGTTGGCGGCGAGAACGCCGGAGATTGTTAAGGGGCTGGAGTTGCCTGATCAGGATGGAGTTTTTGCGCTGGATACTTTTCATGGAACGCCGGAGCTGGTGGAGATTCCCCCGCATGACGCCGATGTGAATGTGAAGGACAAGCATGGGTTGCAGGTGGTGAATCCGCTGGCAGGGGCGAGCGCGCATATTGAGCTGGATGGCATGCACGCGAAGATTCATCTGCATGTGAGCGATCCGGTATTTTATTTGTCGCTGGATGCGCGCGACGATGCGGTGAATGTGATCCGGCACGCGATGACGGTGGACACGGGGAATGCGAGAGAGGCGAGGGATTCAAAGCATGGCGCGCACTCGATGAAATCCGGGTTTTATATTGTGCACGTGGACGAGCGCCAGACGGTGCGCATTGTGGCTGAGCTGCACCAGAGCGCGACTGGGCAGCTCAGCCAGAAGGCGGATGCGATTCGCGCGAAGGCCGAGCCGATGCCGGGGAATCTGTGGCTGAAG
>DAHXOQ010000038.1 GCA_027364815.1 Acidobacteriaceae bacterium
TTCCCGCGCCTGTGTCTCCTCGTTGATATGCGCATACCCTGCTTCAAGCGTCTCATCGATCAGTTCCGGCGCAACGCCCTTCTGTTTCAAATTCTGCCGCACCCGCCGCTCGCCGAGCTTTTCATGCTCCCGCCGCAGTCGCGCATAAGTCTCTGCAAAGGTCGCGTCATTCAAATAGCCCTGCTCGCAAAGTTTCTCCAAAACCGCCTCAATATGCGCATTTCCAACTTCACCCGGCTCCGCGCGCAACTTCATCAGCCGCTTCAGCTCAGCTTCTGTGCGCATCTGCCGCCCCAACGCCCCAACCGCATAGTTGTACAATCCAGCTGCATTCAGCGGCGCACGCGGTTTTTTAGGTCGACCGAAAGGCATTTTTACGACTCCAACAAAATCAAAAGGCCGTGATTGCCTTCAAAAAATGAAGACGATCACGGCCCAATGATACTCCTTACTTCTTCAGCGGCTTACGCGCAAAGTAATAAAGCGCAAACGCCAGCAACGCAAACATCAGCACTGAAACGTAGCTGTTGTTTACAATGAACGGGATGTGCAGATTCAGCGGATTGACAAGCACATGCTGCCACTGTTCGATTGCGGTGACAACAACTCCAAGCAATCCTACAATGCCACCTGCGGCAATCAGCCCCGAAGCAAAAAGCGATCCCGGCGAAGTCTCACTGTCGTCTGAACCTCCGCCCGCCTTGGCAACGGCTTGATCCGAAAGCCAGCGAATCACGCAACCCACAAAAATCGCAAGCGTTGTACTGATGGAAAGATAAGAGCCGACCGCGAATGTCAGCGAGCGAATTCCCATCAACTCGATAACCAGCACCACGAAGACGCCCAGAAGTACAAGTCCCCAGGGCAGCTTCTGGCTCAGAATGCCGCTGATCACCGTAGCCATCAGTCGCGCTTGCGGTGCGGCAACTTGTTCGCTGCCGATGCCCTGGATCCACTGCCCTTCAATGCGTCCGCTCGTTGGAGAGTAAAGATACTTGCCATCGGCGAGTTCCGTCGAACCGATTGAATTCAGCACCTCGTACTCGCTGCCACTATGCTGAGTCGTCGTGTTGTCGGCCGCGGTGAGCTGGAAGGTTTCGGGAAGCTTGGCATCATTCTGAATCTTGACGCCCGGATGCGATGCATTGATCTCCCAAACATGCGGTGCTGCGTGAAAGCTCTGATAGCTGATGTTCATCATGTTCAGGGTTCCACCGATTGCAATGGTAGAAACTGTGATGCCAATGAAGAATGCCCACCGCTGCTTGATGGGCGTAGCTCCAAGAAGGTAGCCCGTCTTCAAATCCTGCGAAGTATCGCCAGCTTCAGCCGATGCAATGCAGACCACGCCGCCGATGGTGATCGCAAGCGCGCCGAAGGCTGGCGCGGTCCATCCGCTGACCAGAAAAATCGCGCTTGTCGCCATCAGCGTCGCAATCGTCATGCCGCTGATTGGATTTGCCGAGCTCCCAATTTGCCCCACAACGCGTGAACTCACAGTAACAAACAGGAATCCGAAGAGAACCACCAGAATTGCCGCACCGATGTTGGCAACAATCCCTACCTGCGCTCCAGGTACGGGTTTAAAGATTAGAAAGATGGTCATCAGCACGATCAGGGCAATCGCGCCCATCACGGCCGTGCCCATCGAGAGATCATGCTCTGTGCGGACCGGCTTTTCACCCTCGCCCATCTTTACGCCTATGGTTTTGAAGCCTGATTTCAGCGCACCAATTATCGTCGGCAGTGTCTTGAGCAGCGTAATAAGTCCGGCTGCTGCAACGGCTCCAGCGCCCATCGGGCGAATGTATGTCGACCATAGATCGCTCGGGCCCATCTCTGCTATCGGTATTGTGCCGGGATAAATGGGATTCGGCAGCGATTTGCCGAAGAAGTAAATCAGCGGCATCAAAACAAGCCAGGAGAATACGCCGCCGGCGAACATGATCCCGGCCGTCTTCGGTCCAATGATGTAACCCACGCCGAGATACTCCGCCGTGGCATCGGCTTTGATCGACGAGCCTTTCATCACATGCTGATCGCCGAAGTCCGGGCGATATTCCGGCGTACCAGGCCATGCGCGCAACATGTTTGAGTTTTGAAAAAGTGCATAAACTGCGCCCAGTCCAAGACCATAGAAAACCCGGCTCGCCGTCGATCCGCCACTGGCCCCTGCTTTGATGACGTCTGCGCAGGCCGTACCTTCCGGGTACAAGAGGACTCCATGCTCCTCGACGATCAGTGGCTTCCTGAGCGGAACCATAAAGAGCACGCCCAGGTAGCCGCCGATTAGCGCGAGAATAAAGATGCGGAAATACTCTAGATCAAACCCGAGAAAAATCAGAGCCGGCAGCGTGAAGATCACGCCCGCCGCAATCGATTGCCCCGCGTTGCCGCATGTCTGCACAATGATCGTCTCAAGCACGGATGGCTTGCCCTTGTAACGCAGCATGCTGATGGAGATGACTGCGATCGGTATCGAAGCGGCCACCGTGAGACCTGCCCGGAGGCCAACATAGACTGTGACGCCACCAAATATCAGACCAAATAACGATCCGAGCAGTACGGCGCGAAAAGTAAACTCGGGGCGGTTTTCTTCAGCTCCAACAAAAGGTTTGAAGATTGTGTGCGGACGAACTGGATCAGACATAAGACGTGAAATCCTCCACTGTAGCTCGCTGCCATCTTACGGGATTGGGGGTAATCCCGTGAACCTGCAAATTTAAATTAATTCAATTTGCCTGTGAAAGAACTCAAGGTTGCTTCGATGGTGGAGTTTGCGCAGGCGCAGTTTGAGCAGGCTCCGCGTCATCGCTTGCGTCTTCCACCAACACCGCAGAACCTGGTGCCAGCGCAAAACTCACAACATCCCGCCCCGTCGGATGGAAGCTCACACGCAATGGATCGCGCTGCCACTCAGCTGCTGCACAAGCAGGCATCGCTGGGCTCTCTCGATCCCACTCACTGATTTTCTTCGAAAGTACAGCCTTGCGAACAGCAATCTGCGCCACCACCGCATAAAGACTCTTCCCACTCGCCGTCACGCCGCAGTACGCCGCGTAATCGCGAAACCATACCGGCTGACTCACACCTGGATCGTAATCAGGTAATTTGAGCGCAGTAATGTGTCCATTAACTCGATCAACAAGCAACCATGGTCCGCGCTGCCAAACCCAATGAGGCTTATTGTCTGATGGTTTCTCCACATGGGTGATTCCTTTTCCATCCGCCGGCTTTGTCTCAGTAGTTGAGTTCTCAGGAAGCACATCATTAATGCGCATCACGCGCCGAACCACAAAGCTGCGGTCGGTCACGTCATGAGGATCGCCCGTCGTCCACTCTTTCAGCGCGCCATCAACGATCAATGCGCGAATGCGAAGTTCTGTATCCGTCGCCGCAGCACCCGAAGGATCGCCCGCCTTCGTGTAAGCCACACGTCGCGCCGCACCGAGCACAACCGTGTGCCCCTTGCGCGCAGCCGCGTATGCAGCAGTTGAATGAATAACCAAAAGACCAGCCGTAACCAGCCATCCAAAAATCATCAAAGACAAAAAAGACTTACGGAGCATACTGTCCTCCTTGCTCTTCAGCAAGTGAGTCAAATTACCCCTGTGCAGCTTCAACAGCTCGCGCCGCGCGGAAGGCAGTGCCTTCGTTGAAGTGGCTTGCAAGTATCTGCATGCCAATCGGCAATCCGCTTTGGGTCGCACCCGAGGGAACAGTAACACCGCAGATTCCAGCAAGACTTGCAGTCACGGTATAGATGTCCGCGAGGTACATGGCCAGCGGATCATCGGTTTTTTCTCCGAGTTTGAACGGAGGTATCGGCGAAGTCGGCGTCGCAATCACATCGACTTCACCAAAGACTGTGAGAAATTCCTCGGCCAGCAAGCGGCGAACTTGCTGCGCCTTGCGATAGTACGCATCATAGTATCCGGCAGAGAGCGCATACGTGCCCAGCATAATACGGCGTTTCACTTCCGCGCCAAACCCCTCATCACGAGAGCGGCTATACATTGCCGCGAGCGTCTCAGCGCCCTCCGCGCGATAACCATAGCGTACGCCATCAAAGCGTGCCAGATTCGCACTCGCCTCCGCCGTCGCCACCAAATAATAAGTCGGAACCGCATATTGCGTCGTCGGCAATGAGACCTGTTTGATCTCAGCACCCGCCGCGCGTAAATGATCGATTCCCCTCTCGATTGATTCGCGTATTTCCGGATCAAGCCCCTCGCCGAAATACTCAGCCGGAACTCCGACGCGCAAGCCCTTCACTGATTTGTCGCTCTCCGCCGCGTAATCATCAACTGGCCGCCGCGAGCTTGTCGCATCCTGCGTGTCATACCCCGCAATCACGCTGAGCAGCGTCGCCGCATCGCGCACATTCGCTGCAAACGGACCCACGCGATCCAGCGATGATGCAAAAGCTATCAATCCGTAACGAGATACCCGTCCATATGTCGGCAGCACACCGCCAACACCGCAAAAACTCGCCGGCTGACGAATCGACCCGCCCGTATCCGTTCCCAGCGTAGCCACGGCCATATCCGCTGCAACCGCCGCCGCTGAACCACCCGACGAACCACCAGGCACACGCTCAACATTTACGGGGTTTTTCACTGGCCCATAAGCCGAGTTCTCATTTGATGAGCCCATCGCAAACTCGTCGCAATTGAGCTTGCCCAGAATCACCGCACCTGCCGCTTCCAGCTTCGCTACGCTCGTCGCATCATACGGTGGATGATATCCACTCAACATCTTTGAACCCGCAGTTGCCGGCGCGCCCTTCGCCACGAGCACATCCTTAATCCCTACAGGTACTCCCGCCAGTACCGGCAACACATCGCCCTTCGCGGCCAGCTCATCTATTCTTCCAGCAGTTTCTAGCGCACGCTCACGTGTCAAACTCAGGTAAACATTCAACGCCGGATTGATCTCCGCAATGCGCTCATAATAGCTGTTGGCCAGTTCCGTCGCCTTCGTTTTGCCCGAGATGATACCGGCATGCAACTCCGACAACGACTTCGGCTTCTGCACGTAATCTGTTGTAACCTTGTCCAAACTGCGCGCGGTCTTCTGATGAATTTCGTTTGCCAAACAAATCTTCCTTCCTACCGGGAATAATTTACCGCTCAATCACCTTCGGAACTTTGAAAAACTGGCCATTCGATTCCGGCGCTTCATCCATTACATCTCGACGATCAAGCGACGCATGCACTTCATCGGCACGCAGATTCTCATCCACGCACACACTCGCGCCTTCACTTCCCAGTTCATTCACCTGCGACAAAGGCTCCACGCCGGTCGTATCCAGCTCGTTCAGTTGCACAATGTAATCGAGTATCGCATTCAAATCCTGCTGCATGCGGCCACTCTCCTCAGCCGTAAGCTCCAGGTGCGCCAACTCCGCCACGCGACCAACCTCTTCTGCCCCCACTCGTGCACTCATCGCTTTTCACTTCTCCTGCAAGGTAAAATCACTTACTTTCAGTCTACTGTAAGTGTGACGGTAGTTGATTCGGTCAGGCCATCCGCGCTGGCGGAAACCTGAATCGTGTACGTCCCCGGCGGAGTCGCGCTACTCGCTACACCTCCACCGCCTCCGGGATTACCAATCCCAAGTAGTCTCGCTTCGGTGCAGCTTGATATTCCCGCCACCACCACACACAGCATTAACAGTGACAGCAGCAAACGGCGACTCCGTCCGCGATAGAACGGCAGCAGAATCATCGCGCAAAGCATCAGCGCCCCACGTGGCCATCCGCTCGAATTATTCTTTGCTCGCTTGACGCTTGCCGCTGCCACTCCCGTCTGAATCGTCATCGTTGCATAACCCGGGTTAGAAGACGTCGCCGTCACCGTTGTAATCGTCTGGCAATTCGCCTGGCAATTCTCTGGAACAAAAAGGCACTTCGCATTGAGTGGCAAATTGCTGCAACTGATTGTAAAAACTCCCTGTGCTCCACTCAACGGCGGAATCGTGATGGAGAAGTTGTAATTCGCCACCTGCCCGCTCGCCACAGTAAAGTTGCTGATTCCTGTAGGCTCAAAAGCGAATGAGAGTCCAACCCCATAGAGCGGAATTGAAAGTGGAGCGGCCACGTTCGTACCGTTCACCACCAACCACGCTGAAGGCGCCGGCCCCGCCGCTGTCGGCGTGAAGGTAATCGACACCATGCAATTCGTGTTTGCTGCCAATGTCGATGAGCAGGTCGTGCCTGATACCGCATAGTTCACACCCATCAGCGGCGTTCCCTGGATGCTCAACGCAAGACCCGTAATGTCCACATTAGGGCTCATATTCGTCAGTTGCAAAGTGAATGGCGCGCTCGTGATCCCCACACCTGTCGTCTGGAACCTCACTTGCCCCGAGGAAGATTGAATCGTCGGAGGCGCAACCGCTACCCCAGTCAGCGACACGCTCACCGGAAATTGCACACCCGTACCATTGATCGTCAGCTGACCCGCATAATCACCTGCTGTAATCGGCGCAAAATCCAGCAGCAGCGTGCATGTGCTTCCACTCTGGAAAGTCCCCGTGCAGTTATTCTGGCTTACCTGGAATCCCTGATCAATAGCCAGTTGAATTCCGCTTACACCAATACCGCCATTCACCGTCAGCGTCACCAACTGCGGCGCGCTGACCTGGCCTGGAGTTAATGCTGGAAACGTCAGCGATTGCGGGCTCACACTCAGTGTCGCCGGGCTTTCGCCTGTACCGCTCAACGCGGCATTCACAGCGTTAACACCATTCGTCGTCGAGCTCACCGTCAAAAATCCGCTTCTGCCGCCCGCCACCGTTGGAGTGAAAGTGAATGCTACTGTGCAACTCCCGCCCCCGGCAATCGCTTGCGTGCAGCCATTCGATTGAATCGCGAAGTCGCCTGTAATCGCAAATGTTGGCGTATTCAACGGCGCTGTCCCGGGATTCGAAACCGTAATATTCAGCGGCAGACTCGTCGTGCCAAGCAACGTCGCTGGAAAACTCAGCGCTGCAGGATTCAGATTCAAAGATGCTGGCACTGTTCCGGTTCCACTCAACTGTACAATCGCTGCCGTCACTCCTTGCGTTGATGAAGTGACCGTCGTCGTTCCATTCACCTTCGTCTGTTGCAGCGGTGAAAAGTAAACCAACACCGTGCACGTTGCTCCAGCAGTTAGTGTCGTCGGACATGTAGAGTTTGTGAAGTACGCCGTCGACTGAATATTGATTCCGTTTGCCGTCGCAGTCCCTGGATTGCTGAGCACAAACGTCATTGCAGCGCTGGTCGTATTCACCGGCGTATTCGGGAAGTTCAACTGGCTCACCGAAACCGTAAGCGCCGCGCCAGATTGTCCTGTCCCTGTCAACCCCGCATAGACCGTCGAAACTCCCTGCGTCGTCGAGCTGACCTGAAGTTGTCCCGACTGGCTTCCCACTGTCGTCGGCGTAAATATCACGTAAACTTTGCAACTGGATCCACCTGCCAAAGTACTCCCGCACGTCGTCTGAGATGAGATGCTGAAGTTTCCCGTCGAAGTAATACTGAGTCCTGCCGCTGCGCCCCCGCCTGTATTCGTCAGCATGAATGGAAGCGCCCCGCTCGGCTGACCCAGTGTTTGCGTGCCAAAGTTTTGACTGCTCGGACTCAGCGTCAACGACCCTGAAGTAAGTCCATACCCACTCAATGGAAGACTCTGGTTTGTAACTCCCGCTGCCGTCGTGCTGATACTCATCGTGCCATTCGATTGCCCTGATTGCGTTGGCGTGAATGTCACACCCACTGAGCAACTGCTCCCCGCTGCAAGGTTTGCAGGACAGGAATTCTGCGTCATCGCAAAATTTCCCGACACGGCTATTGCCAGCGACGTCAAACTTGACCCGCCGCCATTCGTAATTGTCACCGTATT
The DNA here is from genome assembly GCA_027364815.1 of Acidobacteriaceae bacterium. Taxonomy (GTDB): domain Bacteria; phylum Acidobacteriota; class Terriglobia; order Terriglobales; family Acidobacteriaceae; genus CAIMNN01. Next base: position 7,891 of record DAHXOQ010000038.1, read on the forward strand.
CACTGCGCTCGTCTGACCCACAAGCACACTGCCGAAGTTCAACTGCGTCGGCGAAGGCTGCAGCAAAGCCGGGGCAACGCCGGTTCCGGTCAATAACACTGTCACCGGCGAAACATACTGCGTCGTTGTTGCAACCGTCAGGTTGGCTGTCTGGTATCCCACCGTAGTCGGATTAAAACCGATTAACTCGGTGCAACTCCCGTTTTTTTTCAGAGTCGTACTACACGTCCCGGCCTGCGCCGTAAATCCGCTTCCCGCTGTCGTCGTATAAGTCAATCCGGATAACGCCACTGAACCATTTGCAGAAACAGTAACTATCTGGGAAGCGCTGGGCTGTCCCGTAATCTGATTTCCAAAATCAACTTCAGGTAGTGAAGTTGTTATTACCGATGGCTGGATACCCGAACCAGTCAACGAAACACTCACCGGACGAGCCGCCCCTGACACACTCGACAGCGTAAGTGTACCTGCAACCGCATTCGTCGTTGCAGGCGTAAACGTTAAATAGATGATGCATGAAGCATTTCCAACGCCCAACGTTGGCTTACACGTTGTTGATGAGATTGCAAAGGCCGGCGCACCTGAGGTAATACTCCACTGGAGATCAGTTAGCGCTACCCCTCCAGTATTTTTAACAGTCACCGCTTGCGCACCACTTGTTGTTCCTTCTGTAACCTGGCCATAATTCACGCTGGTCTGCAATGTACTAATCACTGCCGGAGCGATTCCGGCCCCAGTAAATGACATCGATGTACTTTGTGTAAGTGGAAAAGTGCTGGTGGCTACCAGGTTAGCCTGGATTGCACCCACCGATTGCGGTGTGAATATTATGCCAATATTGCAGGTTTTCTGCGCGTTTAAAGTACTTCCACAGGGATTTGAAACCGTGCCATTATCCGCGAAGCTTGCAGCTCCCTGGCCTGTCATTGCGAAACTTATTCCGCCAACTGAAGTTGGGCCAGAGTTATACAAACCAGCAACATAAGTATTTGAACTGGTATATTCCACCTGGTTCGCAAACTTTACGTTCTGAACGACAAACCATATCACTGGATCCGCTACACTATTGCCACTCAAATAGACTACCTGCTGGCCTAACGCAGTCGAGATATACAGAGGAATCGTGTAACCCGTGACAATCGATAGCGGCGTGAAGATCACCGTAAAGGTACAGCTCGAATGTCCCGCCAGCGTTGAACCGCAATTGTCTGTGACTGAAAAATAACCGGTATAAGAATCGCCGATGTTCGCCAGAGGCTCATCCCCGCTATTTGTCATCGTGAAAGTCAATGGCGCCGAAGATGTATTAATTGGTGTATATGGAAATGTTAGCGTGTGAACTGAAAGCGTTGCCGTAGGCGCAGTCATACCATTCCCGCTCAGCGTCGCCGTCTGAGTTCCGCTGGATGCAACAACCGTCAGCGTCCCATTAACCACCCCCTGGATCGTCGGCTTGAAAACTACTCCAATCGCACAAGCCGAATTCGCGGCCAACGAACTACCGCACGAGTTGCTCGTCACGCTGAAATATGTGCTCGCAGAAACACTCGAAATTGTAACTGCTACTCCCCCACTATTGGTTACGGTAAAACTCTCCGCCGTCGAAGTCTGGCTAATCTGTACGCCTCCAAAACTCCAACTGCCCGGCACAAGCGTCAGATTGCCGGGAGCTACACCGATCCCCGTAAAACTTGCCGATAACTGGCCGCCATTCACATTCGCGCTGACCACCATTGATCCAGTCAATGCTCCCAGTGAAGTTGGCGTAAAGGTTACATTGATTGTGCAACTCTGCCCCGCGCTGATCGTCTGATTCACACAGTTATCTGTCTCGGTGAAATTCCCACTCATCGTAATAAGCGTCGGCGTTAATGCCACACTTCCCGTATTCTTCAGCTTTATCGCCGTTGCGCTGCTAGATGTATTCTCCGCTTGGTTGCCAAAGTTCACTGTACTCGGCGTCAGAGTCGCAGTCGTATCAGTTGTCCCAGCCGTGTAAAGAGGAATCTGCCACACACCCCTGCCATAAGTCCCTGCCGTCAACGCCTGAATCGTTGAGTTGAGCGGCGTCGCAATCAACTGCACAACAGGAGCGGTAGGTAGATTTAATCCATACGGACTCCAGCAATTTGATCCGGAAATCGAACAACTCCCGATTGCACTGGTGAAGTAGACTCCACTATCCGTCGCCACATACACCACATTCGAATTCTGCGGATCTACCGCTACTGCATTTGCCGGTACAAGTGGAAGGTTTGATTGAATCATGCTCCATGATGCACCGCCATTTGTGCTTCTATAAATTGACGCTCCACTCGGTATATTCATTGCCGCCACAGCAACCGTCACATAGACGGTGTTCCCGGTCAAATCATGTGAATCAATATAAATATCACTAATGTCTGCACCTGTATTATTGAAGCCAACGCCTGAATTTATAACCGGATTCGCTGTTAGATCATTCCACGTAGGTGGCGTTCCATAGATCGGGTTATAGCTCGTACTGAATATATGTCCGGGGATATTGCTGCTACTGATATTCCCACCGTACATACCGGCATAAATAATCTCGGTGTTGCCACCAGTCTGAGTTTGACCGGCCATGGAGCGAACGATTGCGTCGCCGTTACAGCTACTATTCGATGAGTTATCGAGCATCCCGCTGATCGCGTTTGTGCTGCTCCATGAGCTCCCGTTCACTGGCCCGCGCCAGATTCGGCACGTGGCCACAAGGGCTTGCGTATTATCAAGCGGATCTACCATGAACGCCGCTGGGGTCAGCATCGAATAACCATCGAAGTCAACATCTGACTCCGTAATCACAGGCCCGCTCCCAAAACTGCTCGGCGTACAATCGCCGCTCTGCGAGCAACGATTGATGGCCACACCGACTTGGTTGTTCACATACCATTTCGTACTGAAATTCGGATCAATCGCATTCGTTCCTCCAGTTCCGCCAAGAATCTCCGGCCACACAAAGGGCGGCGTCGACGTGCCCTTCACTCCGACGGTTCCATTCACACCAAGCCCGGCCACCATCGAGTACGGCGTAATGGCAGATTGGCTTAGAGAACTGATTTCGGCAATTGACCCCAATTCACTATTTAAATTCTGAACATGTGCACTATCGCTCGAATTGCACGCCGATCCCGTCTCACCTATCTGGTCCATCGAACGCCATAAACCGCCGTCATTACCGACAAAAATCTCCTGCGAATTCGAAATATCCCAGGCGAATGCGTGCTGAAAAGGCGAAACCGCGGCGCTCATGCAGCTAAATGAGTTCGTCGTATTACGCCACACGCATCCTGCCGCAAGGCTGCACTTCCACAGGTCAATATCGCCGGCAAAAATTTCCGTATCCTGCATATTCGGTACTGCAGCCAATGTCAGGTTGTAATCACCTTCAACAATCGTCGCTCCTCCATGCGTCGTGTTGCTCTCAAGAAGGCTCGTATTCAACTTCGTTCCAAATGTAATTGTCTGATTCGTGCACACCCCGCCACTGATCGCGCACTGGTCCTGCCAAATTCCCTGGTCCTGCAGGTTCTCATCCACGCTCCACGCAAACGTATCACCCGTGTTTGGATTCACCGCTAAAGTTCCGCGAAAGATTGGGCAGAACACACTACCTGTCGTCCCCTGGTTCGTCGGGCATTGCAATGCGTTGAAACTCGTTCCAGGTTGATTCGCTAATCGGGTCCATGTAATTCCATCCGGCGACGAGTAATAACCGTGATAGCGGATCGCCGCAATGAAAAGCTGCCGCACGGGGTTCCACACCACCGACGTTGCCGCATTTCCATCCGGCCCTGCGAAGATGGCGGCTGGGCCCTGCACTGTATTTCCGCCTGAATCATTGATGGTTGATAAGTACCACGTTGTCCCGGCATCCGGCGAGTAGTAAAGTCCCTCATAACTCGTTCCCGGTTTCGTCGCGAAATCAAGATATCCAGTATAAGACTGAGTTACGGCTACCACCACCGTCTGCGGATTGGTTGTGCTCCACGCAAAGCCCGCAATTGCTTCGCCTACAAAGGAGTAATTCTGTGAGGAGTAGCCAGACTGAAGATCGCTCGATTTCGTTATTAGCGTCCACGAAATTCCGTCGCTCGCCGAGTTGAGAATCCCCGCACCGTAATACGAATCAAACGCATCGTTCGGATCGCCTGTTCCCGCCAGAACCACCCCTGTCCCGCCCGGCTGCACACTGATCACGCCAATACTCAGCGATGTCAATGCACCTGTCTGCATCACAGGCAGATCATCCGTCAACGGCGTAAAGATAATGTTACCCACGATCGAAGAAGCAGCATTGGTTGAATGCCAGACCCCACCGCCTGTTGTGCCGATAAACAAACTATTCCCCGTAGTGTCTGATGGATCAAGCGCAAGCGCTGTCACTCGACCTGAAACCGCGCCATACGAAAGCGATGTCACCGACGTCGGCCCTATCATCGTCCATGTGGAATTGCTGCCATATTGTGGCTGGGCGTTTTGAACCTGCGGCCTTTGCACTTGTGTTGCCAGATTCAAACGAGGCTTGGACTGATCTGCGCTCTGAGCATTGCACCAGGCACCGGCGTGACTGGCAATCAGAACAGTTAAAAATAGCGGGCAACTAATTATCGAGCGTTGTTTCATACACACTCCGCAACTTGAGCAGAAGCTTCAAAGAGCTTCCACTGGTGCTCATGGCCTCCCTTTTAGTCTTTTGCGAAGGAGTGCTCAGGAACATGCGATTCGACGTGCAGAAACAACTGGATTCCGGGGTCGGAATTGTGGCCAATTATAGTACAACGCTTTATATAACCATCAGTATTCTGCGTCACTGGTCTTTAGCAGCGCCAAGCAGCCGATAAACATGCTTTTATAGCTCCCTGTATTGGGTCTTGTAGCTTTCCGTATCGGTCTTTTTGGCGATTGCTGCGCCTGACATTGGACGCACCAGGCCGAAGATTGGCCGGTTGAACCACGGCCGGTCATGCTTGCCCACAATCGCCCAGGCAATCCCTGCGTAACCGTTTGGATCGCGGCCATCAAGCTCATAACGGTCATTGAGTTCCACAGCCCACTCAAACGCTCGGGCCGGATCAGGCGCCCATTCGAGTATCTTTTTCGCCCAGTACATGCGCATGTAATTGTGCATGAATCCGGTCACGACCATCTCCCGTTGCGCCGCATTCCAGAGTTCGTCAGAGGTTTCGGCGCCTTCCAACTGCTTCAGAGTGTAGGTGTGAGTACGCGCGTCGCCAGTGTGTTCAATGAGTGTCTTCCGCGCCCAAGGTTCGGCGCACTCCCAACTATCGTAATGCGGATTGTGCCGGACAAAGAGCACAGCCAACTCACGCCAGCCAATCAGCTCATCAAGAAACTTCTCCGCAACGGCCTCCGAAACCTGTCCATTTTTTGCCGCCTTCTTCACCGCCAGCGCAATCGTAATCGGACTGATCTGTCCAAAGTGCAGATAAGGCGAGAGCCGACTTGTCCCATCGATAGCCGGATGATTGCGCCGCTCCTCATAGTTGGCCAAACTCTCCGACACAAATTGCTTGAGTCGCTTCAGCGCCGCATGCGTACCACCAATAAAGCTGTCGACCGGCTGAACGCGGCGGTCAATATGTGCAAAGCGCTGCGTGAAGCCATCCGTAATATCGCGCCGCAGATCAAAGCTGGCAATCTCCAGCTCCAGCTTCCATGGCTTCTTCGGCTTGAGCGCTTCTCCCGTCACTAAAAACCGCTCCAACTGCCGCCTCAAATGCGGCCTGAAGTGATGCAGCAGAACATAACTCCGATTGAAGATCACCGAAGGAACCACCACATCCACATCCACTGTCCAGAATGGAATCCTGAGCCGTTTCGCCAATGCAACCCGCCAGCGTTCCGGCTCGCGCAACGGATTCTCGTCGCCAATCAAAATCGCCGCGCCGACTTCCGCCAGAAACTCTTCGAGCGTTGATTCCGGCGCGCGGCGAAGAACAAACCCAACGCCGCGTTCCTTCGCATCCTCAGCCACATCGCGCAATCCCTGCTGCATGAAGTGGTAATGACGCAAATTCGCATTGGGATAATTCGCAATGACCGAGAAGTAAATCACCACAGGAAGATTCAGCTCATTGCCAACCGCAATCGCAAGTTCGAGCGCAGGATTCTCTTTGACCCGTTGCGCGCGCTGCATCCAATAGACGACCGCGCGCGCATCTTTCGGAATTGCACCTGAGCGACGTACCAGAACACGCGGATTGGAAGCGAAAGCTGAGAGTTCAGCGGAGAGCATACTTCTCTATTGTCCCGAATCGCGGTTACAAAAAGTGCGCAGTACAAAAATTTAATTCGATTAGATCAAAGCATTGCATCCAGCAGACTCGGACATCAGCGCAAAAACCTCCTAAAGGAGAGGATTTTGGGAGGTAATTAGGAACGAAGATCGACGATTTCGAGCGAAAAAGGATGGATTTTTAGAGCAAATGAGTGTTTTTTCAAGAAGTTTTTCAGCTCCGATTTTCTCTACTTTGTTTAATTTCATATGTTTACCGGCTATATTCCGTAATGTGGATGGGGCATTGT
>DAHXOQ010000390.1 GCA_027364815.1 Acidobacteriaceae bacterium
CACCTGAACAAACTCCACGAAGGAAAAATTCAGAATGTTGAATCAGAGCGCCAGGCCGAGGAGTCGTCCCCGGTAAATCTTTGAAGACCCAACACCTTGTCAGCCGGAGCAAGTTTTCGCGGCGTTTGCTACGAAATGCTAGCCGGAATCGCAATGAACCAGATGAGGATGAACGAGATGCGGAAAGGCTACACAAGAAGACCGGCGCCAGACGACCCGGCAGTTTACGCAAAGAACTACATCACACCGGGCGGGCTTGAGCGCCTCAAGGACGAACATCGCTTTCTGCTCACGAAAGATCGACCAGCCGTGACAGAAGTGGTGGCCTGGGCTGCCGGGAACGGCGATCGCAGTGAAAACGCAGACTACCAATACAGCAAGCGGCGGCTGCGGCAGATAGACGGGCGCATTCGCTTTTTGTCGAAGCGCATTGAAGCCGCGGAAGTTGTGGACCCGGACGCACCTCGCTCAGGGCAGGCAAAAACGAGGGCATATTTCGGCGCGACCGTGCTCTACGCCGATTCGTCCGGCGCTGAACACGAAATGTGCATCGTAGGCACAGATGAAGTTGACCTCAGCCGTAACCACATCAGTTGGGTCTCGCCACTAGGGCGCGCATTGCTGAAGTCGACTGAAGGCGACATCGTGGTACTCCGCGCGCCGGGCGGGACAGAAGAGCTGACGATCCTTGAAGTGCGCTACGAACGCATTTCTGTCGAACCCTTCCGTGAACCAGTTGGTTCTTCAGCCGCAGCGAGGGAAGCTTCAAATCAACGCTCATAAGCAGCGAGAGCTAATCTGGATTGCAAATCTAGAATCGCTACAAACTTCTTTTGTCGCGCAAGCACCCTGTGAATTACATGTACCTTGTATAGTTCTCACGCAGACACTTTAGCCCCTGAGGGATGTATCCATGCCGTTTTGTTGTCACTATGATTTTCCTCAGGGTAGAGAAAAAGTCAGCCACCGTTAGGAACACTTAAACGGCAGTTGAGCAATGAAACAGAAAACTATCAACTGCTTCTCACTTCTTCTCCACTTCCAGCAAATATCCATCCTCTGAATAAGAAAGTATTTTCACGCTTAACTCTCCCTGCGCCTGATGCCGCATCAAATAATCAGGCAGCCATTCGTGCTTTTCAAATTGTGTCACCGCAAGAAAATGCGGATTTGCAGCGAGAAAATCCTGAATCTCCATCACATGCAAGGGCAGCTTGCGCGAAAAGTATTTGAAGTTCTGCTCATCCGAAACAGCAAACCTGTACTTGGGATCGCTGAACTCGGCCTCGTCAATCACTTCAAACATGCGTTTTTGAATTTCCGGCGTTCCGTAAAAAGCAAACTCCATGTATGTGTTGGGGTCAACCGCCACCGGCAACTCCTGCGCCGAAACTCCCTGCACCCACGTGTGCGCCATTACGGTTGCAACAGCATCAGCATGCACGCGTGAGGGATGCACCAAAGCCTTCAACCCACTCACCATCTGCCCTGTATGAATCACCGCAAAAACTGCCAGCACAGCCAACAGCGCCAGCACTCCGGCAGCCGCCCGCCGTCGCGCCACTTCCGCAAAGCCAGCCACCGAAATCACAATGAACCCGACGTAAAAACAAACCGCATACTGCTGACGGAAGATGCCGATCGCCAAGGACGCCACCACAACATAAACGGGATACAGCGCTAAAACCCCGGCCAGAATCCATTCCGCCTGACTCAGACCAGTCTTGTCGAGCCCGGTCTTTTCTGATTTCTGCTTCTCAAAATTCGCCTCACCCTGGCTCTCGCTTACAAGCAGCCACACGGCCAGCAGGCAAAGAATACTGACCACTATCCAGCCGCCGGAGTTATAGATCTCGCGATAAGGAATGCGCATAGCCGTGAGACTCGCCTTGGCATGAAATCCAGCGCGGTAAAAACTGCTCGCCCTCTCTGTGCCTTGCAGAAAAGGAAGAACACCCACTGGAAA
>DAHXOQ010000391.1 GCA_027364815.1 Acidobacteriaceae bacterium
TGTCGCCGACAGCTGATTGCGTGACGTTGCTGGTGCGGACGATTTTGTTGGAGATGCGGTAGATCTCCTTCTTTTCGTCCCAGCTTTTGTCGGGGTCAAATTCGACATCGAGAGTGGGGGCGAGCATTTCGGCGGCCAGTTCTTCAGCATACTCGCCGGCCTGGTCTTCAGTCTCGCCAAAGCTGTGGTGCTCGCTGAGGTAGCCGTAGGTGTTGCGGTCGGCAGGTATGGCGACGCCGATACTGGAGACGACGAGGCGATGGGCCTCGCGGGTGGAGTTCTCGGCAATGACGGCAAAGACGACCTCGCCGTCATAGAGATACTTGACGCCCTGTTTGCGAGTGATGATCTTGCACTGCGGCGGAAAGATGGAAGAGACGCGAACCAGGTTCTGCGAAGCAATGCCTGCATCTCTCAACGCCAGCTCAAAAGAGGTGAGCCGCTCCTTATGTCTGCCAACACCTTTGGTGAAGAAAATTTTCTTCGGCACCATGCTTTTTCCCAATTTCGATGTATCCTCCGTGAGTTTGAATGTTTGGGGTGCGGGGCCGGATTTTATTGGCCACCCGTTTGAGTGTAACGCCTTTTGGGGGGATTTTTCGGGGTTGGGAAGAATTAATGTGGGATTCATTATTGGGTGGTGCGGGAAGGGGAGATAGCGGCCCGAAAATGCAAGGCCCGTGCAGCAGAATAATTACTTATCTAATGGGTTGATCCAGCGGAGGCCCGGGAAGCGGGCGAAGTCGCGGTCGGCTGTGTAGAGCACCCCGCCATTCTCAATGGTGATTGCTGCCAGTTGTGCGTCCGTGGCAAGTGGGCCGCGGACTTGTCCATCGAGCAAAACTCTCTTCAGGATGGGCCAATGACGTTCTGTGGGTGACAAGAGACGAACCTGCTTCAACTCCATCCATTGCTGAATGAAGCTGATGGCTAACTCCATCGTGATTCGATTGCCTGGTAGCCTGTGGTTTGTTGAAACACGCAGAAATGCAGAGATGGTTTGCCAGGGCAGGCCTATCAACTCCGACTCTGAGAAGACTTTCTGCAACCAGCGGCGCGCAGATTTGTGCTGAACGTCTGTAGTGTCGTAGGCATAGATCAGCAGGTTGGCATCGAGGACGATCAACGGTGGTACGGTCCTTCCAACTCCTCAAGCATCTCGGAAACCTTGTCAGTTTTGCGTATTAATCCAAGTCCCATGGGGAAGGGAGTGATGACAAATGGTTTTGGCTTAGTCGGCTTGCGTCTGGCGGCGAGGCCGTCTGAAATTACGCTGTTTAATGTCTCTTTGAAGGATGCGCCTGTGCGGCGAACTTCCTGCTTGAGTTCGTGAGCGATGTGGTCGTCAATGGTGAGAGTAGTGCGCACATCATGATGCTTGCATAAGAGGCATCATGATGTCAAGCACCAGCGGCAGGGTCAGCGGCGGCGCTGACGCAAAAAAGGTGGAGTGGTGAGAGTTTGGGTTCCCACCCTTCGCAGAAAAACGCGAAGATCACCCTGTTTGTTGAGATTCAAGCAATCCCCGGTCTCAAAAGCGAGACCGGGGGCACCCGGCAAAAATGAATGGTGATTTTGGAGTTTCCTGGGTGGTGGAATTGGGGTATTCTGCAGGGGATGAGATTTCGACAAAAATTCGGTTTAATTCAATATCTGACTTATGGCATACCCATTGCCATATACATGATTGTGCTCAGCTATTCATGGATACAACATATCGCAATGGACCGATATTATTTTCTTTTGTTCTATCTCTTAGTCTTGCTACCTATGATTAATGCACGTTCACCACGAAATAATCCTGAATTCACTGTAGAAGGGATTCGTGTGATTGATGGATGGAAGTCAACCATAATTCCATGGATGGATGTTCAGAAAATTCACATTGTTGAGAAGACAAGATTCTCTCGTGCACAATTTGTAATTTGTTATGCTGATCGCGGACCGGTTG
>DAHXOQ010000392.1 GCA_027364815.1 Acidobacteriaceae bacterium
CCGCGACAAGTATCATCTGGATGATTCGGCGTCGGGGATTGTGAGCCGCGAAGATATTGAGGACGTGGTCAGCCGCTGGACGGGCGTTCCGGTGATGAGCATCAAGGAAGAAGAGACTGCGAAGTTGCTGCGCGTGGAAGAAGAGTTGCACAAGCGCGTGATTTCTCAAGACAAGGCGATCAGTGCGCTGGCACGTGCGATTCGCCGGTCCCGGGCTGGTTTGAAGAGCCCGAATCGTCCGATTGGCAGCTTCCTCTTCCTCGGACCGACGGGCGTGGGCAAGACGGAAATGGCGCGCACGCTGGCGCAATTTTTGTTCGGCTCAGACAAGGCTCTGATTCGTTTTGACATGTCGGAGTACATGGAAAAGCATTCTGTTTCGAAGCTGATTGGCTCGCCTCCGGGGTACGTAGGCTACGAAGAGGGCGGCCAGTTGACGGAGCGCGTGAAGCGCTCGCCTTATTCAGTCGTCCTGCTCGATGAGATTGAGAAGGCGCATCCTGATGTCTTCAACATTCTGCTTCAGGTTTTTGAAGATGGGCAACTGACGGATGGTTTGGGGAACACGGTCGACTTCAAGAACACGATTCTGATCATGACCTCGAATATCGGCGCGCGGCACTTGCAGAAGAAGCAGGGTCTTGGCTTCCAGAGCGACCGCGACGATCTGGTGATGGAGAAGATTGAGGAGTTGGTGAAGCAGGAAGTGAAGAAGACCTTCAATCCTGAATTCCTGAATCGTCTGGACGAAGTGATTCTCTTCCAATCGCTGATTGAGTCGGATTTGATTCAGATTGTGGAGATGCTGGTGCAGCAACTCAACGGAAACCTGGCGCAGAAGTCGATTACGATTGCCGTGACCGACGAAGCGAAGAAGTGGATTCTGGATAAAACTTTAGGTGACCGCAGTTACGGTGCGCGCCCGTTGCGTCGCGCCTTGCAGCGGTATGTGGAGGATCCACTTTCAGAAGCGTTGATTGGCGGGCAGATTGCCGTGCGTCCGGCGTTCCTGGAGGTTTACCTCAACAACAACCAGCTTTTCTATCGGCCCATCAGCGCAAGCGAAGATGGAACACCGCTGGAGAAGACAGAAGGGATTCTGCTCTACAGCGCGTAAACATTCCTGGTGGGTTAACCAAGCAAAGGCTCCGAGATTTATGGGAGCCTTTGCTTTTTTTGCAGTGCGGATTGCAGTGATATGATGGGGCAATCTCACAACTGGAGCCAAGTCAATGAGCGATCAGAAACAACTGACATCGGAAGAAATTGTACGGATCACGCGGCAGACCAACTACGGGACATGGAGAGCGCAGAAGACGTGGAAGCCGCTGCACATTGCCGATGCTGAGGATTGCTACATCATTGATGGCGCGGGCAAGCGATATCTGGATTTCAGCTCGCAACTGATGTGCATGAACCTGGGGCACAAGAACAAGCGCGTGATTGAGTCGATTGTGGAGCAGGCGCGCGAGTTGCCGTACATGATGCCGGGGTATGCAACAAATGCCCGTGCGCGGCTGAGCGAAAAGCTGATCGAGGTATTGCCGAAAGGGCTGGACAAGTATTTCTTTTCGACGAGCGGCACGGAGGCGAACGAGGCAGCCTTCAAGATTGCGCGCATGTACACGGGGAAGACGAAGATTATCTCGCGCTATCGTTCTTATCATGGATCGACTTCAGGCTCGATTGCGGCAACGGGCGATCCGCGCCGCTGGGCGATGGAACCGGGCGGCAAGGGGCCGGGCGTGATCTTTGCGCCGGAGGTGAATTGTTATAACTGCCCGATGAAACATACGTACCCTCAGTGCGGAGTTGCGTGCGCGGATTACGTGGAACATATGATACGGAATGAAAGCGATGTGGCGGCGATTATCATGGAGCCGATTGTGGGGACGAACGGCGTGCTGGTTCCGCCGAAGGAGTACTTCCCGAAGCTGCGCAAAATTT
>DAHXOQ010000393.1 GCA_027364815.1 Acidobacteriaceae bacterium
GCCTTACAGTGAAGGTGAACTGAATCAGATTGCCATTCGGTGTACGCTGATGGAAGACGCAGCGCGCAAGGTAGAGCGTGATATGCAAAAACGGATTGCCGCAGTTGTGCTGCATCCGCGGATTGGCCAGAGCTTCCAGGCGATTGTGACGGGCGTCAACAAGTATGGGACGTTTGTGCGCACACTGGATCCTCATGTTGAAGGGATGTTGGTGAATGCGAGCAAAGGCAAAGGCGCGCTCGATGTGGGCGACAGGGTGACGGTGAAGCTTGTCTCGACGGATCCGGAGCGCGGGTTTATTGATTTTGAAATGTGATAAATGACAATTCTCAGGTGTCAGTTCAAAGTTTTTCCACTGAAGCCAATGACTGACAACTGGCAACTGATTTAGGGGGGAAGAGATGAAGCAAGTGTCGAAGGTGGTGGTTTTCGCAGGGGTGCTGGTGGCAGGTGTTTGCTCGTACGCACAAGCTCAAACTCAGGCGTTACCCAATCAGCAAGTGCAGGACCCAGGCCAGTCCAAGCGGCCCATGATCAAGGCTACGGGTACGCCGCAGCAGGCGATACCTACTCAGACCAGCAGCAATGTGCTGCCCGATGAACAGCAGGCGACGAAGGAACAGATTGAAGAACTGCTGGATGTGATGCGTGTTGAGGACCAGATGAATGACATGCTGGGGATGTTGCCGGTGATTCTGGAGCAGCAGCACGCGATGAGCAAGAGCTATGAGGCGCAGATGGCGACGCTGACAGCGGCACAAAAGGCGCAGGTGGAGGCTCTGAACAAGAAATACCAGGAAAAGGCTGAGGACATTTTCTCAGTGAGCGAGATGATGGAAGATCTGACCAAGATCTATATGAATCATCTGAACAGCGTGGATGTGGAATCATTGATTACGTTTTACAGCTCGGATGCAGCCCAGCATCTTCTGGATGCGCAACCGCTGATACTGAAGGAGTACATGCCACTGATGACGGCGCGGATTGCACAGAAGAGCGAGGCGCTGCACGCAGAGCACAAGAAGGAGTTGGACGCGTTGATGACGAGCTTCAAGGGCGGTGCAGGGAACAAATAAGGTGAGATCGCACTTCTAAACTAAAAAATCAAAAGAGAAACAGTTTGCGTGTAGACGTATCGCAACTGTTTCTCTTTTTCAATTTGATTTTGCAAACTGGAGATTTTTTCTGCAGTAATGCGTATGAGAATTGGCTCCAGTCAGCAGATTTTTTGATCGCAGAGGAATCAAGTTTCAGCAGCCCCGTTTACAGCACTTTCGCGCGGCAATCATCGCCGCAACTATGGGTGACGGTGCAGTACGTGTGTCGCGATATCCGGCCAGAACTCGCGAAATACGTTCGTCAAGGCATCCCGTCCAAGTGCATAGGCATATTTCTCCATGAACGAGGAAACTGTGCGGTCGCTGCTGGGGTAGTAGGATAACGAGATTCCCTGGGAGATGCCACGGCCCAGAATCTCTGATGTGTTAAAGGTATTGTGTCCGTGATAGTTGGGCGTTATGAGAATACGTGTACCCGCGTAGATGCCGCGGCTCAATATCTTGCCTTTGCCCATGGAATAGTAACGCTCGTCCTGATGAAACACTGTGGGCAAAGCGAAAATGACTAGATAATTGCCGTCGGCCTTATCGACGAAACCCCGCCAGGTATATGCCCACAAGCCGGATACCCCTTTGCCCAGTTGCGGATGGGCATCAGTTCCTTTGGCCATCAACGAGGTTATGCCGACGAAGATAAACGCTGAATAGTCGAAGCTGTTCTGTGTGGCAATCTTGAAAGACTGACCTGGCGTGGGTGGCGGGGGAATGGCGCCTACGCTGACGGCGCGGAAGTTGGGCATAATGCCTAGAATTCGTTGAGGTTGCTGCTGCGAGAGCGTCTATTTCATTGGTGAGTAAAACAAGATAAAAGTTGTAGAGAAGAAG
>DAHXOQ010000394.1 GCA_027364815.1 Acidobacteriaceae bacterium
CTTCCATTGGCCGTCAAGGCCTAGGTTCCAACTTAATGGAAACGTGTTGGGGTCGAAATCGACGATGTAGATGATGGCTTTGCCGGGTGGTGGCGTGTCAATGTGGCCGTCGCTGGGTTCAGAGTCAAGTTTCAGATGTTCAGAGGAGGGTCCACAGGCTGCTTCGGCGAGTTTGATTGCAGCAGCATCCTGCAACGGCTTGCTAGGGCAGTTTAATACTTGGTAGCCCCAGTGGCATTTCATAGCACTGTCGAGTTGCGCATCAAGGCGGGGGGAGAGGATAAGGAGAGTGCCGACGGCAAGCAGCAGAGCACGAAGAAGCAACCCGCGAACAAGGGGCGCATTCATGGATTCACTCATATTCCTATCGGTCTTATGAGTAGTAGAAAAATTTCAAGACCTGCTGAATAGACGCAGGGATCGGCGGGCAAGTTCGATGCGCGGAAGGGAAAATAAAATAAATTTACATACCAGTTGCCGGGAACAGAGCAAGCAAACAGCCAGCAGTGAGTCTGGTTCTCATACTGCTGGCTGTTCCCTGTTTTTACGCTGCGATCGTTTCTTCGCCCGGATGCCATCCGCAGGGGGTCATCTCGCCCGATTGCAGAGCGTCGAGAACGCGAAGAACTTCCTTCGGATCGCGCCCAATGGCCAGGTCCGTCACGTAGACAAAGCGAACGATGCCTTCAGGGTTGACGATAAATGTCGCGCGCTGGCTGACGCCGGCGTTCTTGTCGATGATGCCGAGTGCGCCCGAGAGCTCGCGCTTGATGTCGGAGAGCATGGGGAAAGGCAGGTGCTTGAGGTCGGGGTGATTCTCGCGCCATGCCAGGTGAACGAACTCGCTATCAATGCTGGCGCCGAGAACCTGCGTGCCGCGCTCTTTGAATTCAGAATTGAGCTTGCCGAAAGCCGCAATCTCGGTGGGGCAGACGAATGTGAAATCCTTGGGCCAGAAGAAGTAGACTTTCCACTTGCCTTCATAGCTCTTGTCGGTAATGGGCTTGAAAGCCTTGCGTGGGTCGAGGTCGACAACGGCGGTGAGATTGAAACTTGGGAAATGATCTCCAACACTAATCATGAAAAACTCTCCTTAAAGAATGAAAGATGACGTTGAGGTTGAACAGAACGCGAGAGTGGCGTTGCCAGAACCCGCGCATGAAGATATTTGATGAATCCGTGGGCCCAGCGCCGGCGATGAGTAAAAATGCCGATGGGCGCATCACAACTAAGTCACTACAACAGTATAGATGCGCGGGGAGTGGAGAATGATTCGTGAATCTTAATTGGTATGTTTCGGATTGTGAAAAGTTCGTGAACTACCTGCGGAAGGTCAGCCGCGCCGTTGGCGCAAAAACCAATTCGGGAATCTATTTGTTGGCCGCTTGCCAAACCAGGTGAGCGGCGACGAGGTCTTCAATGGCGAGGCCGACCGACTTGAAGAGAATTCGGCAGTTGGTTGGGGCAGGAATTTTGCCCGCGAGAATTTCGCCGATCTCGCAATGAATGCTTGCGCCGGAGAGAATCACATCACCCGATTCGCGCGTGAGGCTCTGCCGCGATTCGGCGATCACGGTGCTCGTGAGCATAGTTTCGTCGTCGAGCTCGCGCAACTTTGCGCCAACGGCCCCGACAGCAAGGATCCGCGATTGCGGCGGTAGCCAGCGGGCTGCAAGAACGGCAGTCGGTGAGGCCGTGGCCACGAGCAGAACATCGGCTGAGGCGGCGTGCTCGATTGAGGTCGCGTGGACGTGGAGGTTGGGGCAAATGGATGTGAACTCTTCGACAAGTGATGCCGCGTTGGCTGGGTTACGGCTCGCGATGCGAATCTCGGCGAGCTCGGACCAAAGGTGAGTGAGGGCGTGAATATGCGACCGCGCCTGGACGCCGGAACCGATAATTCCAAGAG
>DAHXOQ010000395.1 GCA_027364815.1 Acidobacteriaceae bacterium
GTGGTACCTTCTCAGGTATTCTGCAAGAGGGCTACGCTTTGGGACAAATTTTGACGGCACTAGCCTTCTGGTATATTTTCCCGGCTATCGGTTGGCGCGGACTTTTTCTCTTGGGCGCATTACCTTTGCTTCTCGTTCCTTATATCGCATTCATGGTTGAGGAATCTCCGCTCTGGCTCTCCGGTGTTGATAGTCGTGCAGCATGGCGCAAAATTCCTTGCACGCTCCCGAATCTCCTGCGCAAATTCCATTACATGCTCGGCTTCATGCCCACCTTTCTCTTCCTCGTTCTCTTGATGACCGTCTTCATGAGCTTCTCTCATGGCACCCAGGACGTTTACCCAACTTTCCTGCAAGTTGGCCATGGCTTCTCCTCTAGCCTGGTGGGCAAAATTGGCATCGTCTATGGCATTGGTTCAATCCTCGGCGGCTTTGTCTTCGGCACCCTCTCTGAAAAATGGGGACGCAAGCGCGCCATCTTCACCGCCGCGCTCCTCGCCATTCCCATCATCCCCCTCTACGCATACGGCCACTCCGCATTGAGCCTCGGCCTCGGCGCCTTCCTCATGTTCTTCATGGTGCAGGGCGCATGGGGCGTCATTCCCGCTTACCTCACCGAGCTCACTCCGGCACCCATGCGCGCCACCGCTCCTGGACTCGCTTACCAACTCGGCGGCTTGATCACCGCATGGAATGCCGTCATTCAAGCCAAAGCCGCTGAACATTGGGGCAGCTACTCTACCGTCCTGGCGCTCACGGTTCTCATCGTCGCACTCGCTCTCGCAGTTGTCGTGATGTTTGGCAGAGAGTCGAAAGGTGAAGAACTTCTCGCCGGATGATGCTCGTCAAATGCGCTAGCCTTTCGTAACGGATTTTAATCATGCTGAGGTAGACGCCTACCTCACTTTAATAAACAATTTAAATGTTGGTTCAAACGCTTTCTTGAAACCAGCCCGCACCAGAGAGTAATAAATCTGGTGCGGGCTCGTTAATTTACACATCCATTGCAACTTTTGTTGCACAATCGATAAAGTGTCGTCTCATCAGGCGCTGCGTCTAATGAGTGATGACTGAGACGTTTTTTTGCCGTAAGGAGTTTGCCCATGCCACGCATACATTTTCAACAGCAACTCGTCGACCTCAAGGACAAGCTTCTGGCCATGGCGGCGCTCACTCAGCAAACCGTCGAGCTCACTGTCGAAGCCTATCTCAAGCGTGACAAGGGACTCTGCAAGTACGTCCGTGAAAACGAAACCGCCATCGACCGCGCCCAGCGTGAACTCGACGAAATGGCTTACGAACTCCTCGCCAAAGAGCAGCCCATGGCGATTGATCTGCGCTTCATCCTCGCTGTCATCAAGATCAACGGAGACCTCGAGCTCATCGGCGATCAATCCGCCAACATCGCCAAACGCACAAAAGATGTTCTGAAGATGCCTGAAGTCATGCTGCCTGTCGACTTCGAAGCAATGGGCGAGTTTGCCGCGCGCATGATTCGCACCGCCGTTC
This sequence comes from Acidobacteriaceae bacterium, assembly GCA_027364815.1. GTDB lineage: Bacteria > Acidobacteriota > Terriglobia > Terriglobales > Acidobacteriaceae > CAIMNN01. Next base: position 1,510 of record DAHXOQ010000395.1, read on the forward strand.
AATCGCTCATTGAAGGCGATGCATTTCTCGCCGAGTCTGTCCTCGGCATGGACGACGAAATGGACCGCATGAACCGCCTCGCGCCCGAAGATCTTCTCGAACTCATTCAGCAGCGCCCTCAATTCACCAACCAGGCCATGAACGGAATTCTCATCGCCCGAAACCTTGAGCGCATCGCCGACCACGCCACCAACATCGCCACCGATGTCATCTTCTGGGTCCGTGGCGCCGATGTCCGGCACCTCTATCTCGCCACTCTCGATTGAAATTGAATCCTCGATATTTGCGGATAATTTCCTTCAATTCCTGCACAATGGATTCAAGCACTAACTCTGGCAACTGAGAACCGAGAACCGAGAACCGAGAACTGAGAACCGAGAACCGGGATC
>DAHXOQ010000396.1 GCA_027364815.1 Acidobacteriaceae bacterium
CTCAGAAGGTGAAAATAATTTAGAAGGAAAATTTGCGAGGTGGAGATCATTGAATTTCGCCGTTCACAAAGAAGGTTAAGGACGCGCACCCGGCTCTCATCCGGTCACAATCATTTTGCGAGTCCCGCTCATCGCAAAGTGCGCGATGAACGGGGCACAGCTTTTACTGTTGATTGCGATTTGCATGACTGGGCCACCTGCCGGCTTGCTCGCGCCGTGCAGTGGCATCCTGCTGTTGGGCCGATTACTTCTCCTCTTTCGGGCCAGAATCAACGAGGGAAAACCGCATACCAAGCATCGCGTCGGCTGGCACAAGCAATTTGGCGTTCGCGCGATCGCGGGAATCTCGAGGAGGTACCGAGGAAAATGGCATCAAACCCACCTTTTCCGCTGCTGAAACTTGTACTCTCATTCCAAACTGTCTAAACACTTCGTTGTATGACTCGTAGGCTCCGGATTGATTGAGCAACGCTATCACCAGTTTTTCATTCCCCTGCCCACCGTTTCGCATACTCACTCCCCACGCAGAAGAATCAGCACACGCATACGCAAGTTTCTGAATTACATCTCGCGAGAATATGCGGGTGCCAACATATGTTATCTTGCGCGGGTCTAATCCAAGGCTTGGCATCTGAGCCAGCACTTGCCTAAGCGGCTCAATCTGCTCGGCAACGGGTGCTTCGGGTGCTTGGCCATTCGGCCCAAAACCCAAACTGCTGAGCCCATCGGAAGACGACTTTAAACTGATCCGCAACGAGCCGTGTTCCAATGAAAATGTCCAAATCTTCACATTCTCAGAAGACTGTGCTCGAACAGTGGCCAAGGAGATAGCGAGAAGCGCAACGCTGATCCACGTTTGAGGCCTCATTGCATCCTCCAATATTGGATTCCCTGCACTACATAGTGCCCAGGACCGGGATTTGTATAGTCTTCTTCATCTCCCTCGTGATAACTACCCTGTCTAAACAATGCTATGTGTCCAGTTGCCGTCCCAGTAGTGAATTGGATTGAGAATCGAACGAATCCGCTGCCTTGAGCCGACTGGTCAAATCCTGCGACGCCAGATTTCCCTATGTTTTGCGGTGCCCCAAAGTGCTTTGTGATGAATTTGCCCACGTCCGCTTGTCCAACCAAATAATATTTCCCATCCGAACCCAACATTGCGCTTTTACCATCCTTTTTCGAGATAGTGTAGCCGCTTTGATTTAACGCATAGCTCATGCGCAATGCACAAGTATCAACAACATCCACTCCTGTCAACTGCTGGATGGATTCCCCTGAAGTTCCTGCCGTTCCGCTGTCGTAGGCCGCATGACTGGGATAGTTATTCCAGATGGCATCGAAGGCTTGGGCGTTCGTCTGTTGGGCCGCCTCCAAGGCTAGTCCCGCTTGCATAGCGTCCCCGGCATTCATTCCGTTCGAAATCGCAACAACCTCCAGATGCGCTATATACTGGTTATAGGCTGGATCTTCAGTCCCATGCCCATCTGCATCGACGCCGCCTAACGGATTGTTAAACACATATCCATAGAGATTCAGGCTCTGTGGATTGTCCAGCTTTGCGTAGGGTACGGGCTCTTCTTTTGCGCTCCAATCCGGCGAGAGCCAGCGGCCCGTCATGCTGTTGAAGTAGCGTGCGCCGAAGTAGTCGTTGCCTGATTCGGTATCGCGTTCTTTGCCGGTGAAGTGATGTTCCGTGGCATCTGGCGCTGCTACGCCGCCGGTTGGCGTGGCGCTTGTAACTGCAAAGGTGTTGTTGAAGTCGTTGCCCCAAGGCAGCATGAAGAAGTTTTGCTCGGGCGCGCCCTGGGCATTGGCCTGCCCACG
>DAHXOQ010000397.1 GCA_027364815.1 Acidobacteriaceae bacterium
CCAATGTTCGTAAAAAATATAATCGACCCGCCCGTCAGCACACCCGACCACCCATTCGGCATAAACGGGTGCCAGTAACGCGGCTTAATAAAGCTCGCCGCTGCAAAGATGAAAACCAGAATCGCAACCGTCTTGATCAGCACCAGAATATTATTAGCCCGCGCCGACTCGCGTATTCCCCTGACCAAAATCATCGTCAGAAGCATCACAATAATGAACGCGGGAATATTGAATCCAAAATGCCAGCCCGCCGGATAAATATCTTTCCCCGCCAAATCCTGCAACCCGCTCGGCAGATACGCCGGCGAAATCCATTTAGCCGTAAAGTGCAGCCCAAACCAATCCAGCAAATCCACAATATGCGCGCTGAAGCCAACGCTCACACTCATATTGCTGAACGCATACTCCAGAATCAAATCCCACCCGATGATCCATGCAGTGATCTCGCCCAGCGTCGCGTAAGTGTAGGTATACGCCGACCCCGCAATCGGAATCATAGACGCCAGCTCCGCATAGCAAAGTCCCGTGAACGCGCAAACACTCGCCACCCGCACCAATGACAATGCCCGCGCCGGCCCAGCCCCCGGGCTTCCCGCAAGCGCCGTGTGATTCATCAAATAATGCAGCAGCGGTGTATTGGCAACCGCCGGCTCAGGGAACTTCTGCCCCGCCATCGCCGTCCCAATCACCGTAAATATTCCCGACCCAATCACCGCGCCAATGCCCAGCGCCGTCAGTGACCACGGCCCTAGCGTCTTCTTGAGCGAGTGCTCCGGAATCTCTGAATCGCTGATGAGTTTATCAATTGATTTGCGTGCGAATAACTGGTTAGCCAGGACCGTTCTCCTCGGCGAGCGACCCTCATTCCACCGGGTCTCGCTGATGCTCTTCGTCGAAGTGTACTAGGTGAGCGTTTGCAGAGTGAAGAGGGAAGTTGAGTTTACTCACTAAAAATCCTCAACATGACCTCGCTCTTTCCAAAAGCAGAAAAGGCGACCCTCCCATCTCTGGGTTGGTCGCCTTCAAATCTTCTCTCAATCAATCCTGACCTTACGCGTGTCTCAGTTAGCGCTTTGAAACTCCGCGTGCTGCCTTCTTGACCTTCTGCTTGTTTTCGCCTCGTGCTCCGGTGCGCGGTCCCTTCGGTGCTGCCTTCTTGCGCGCCGCGCGCTTTACCTTCTTGCGTTCAAGTTTGTCGGTTACTGCCTTTGTATTCGCCACAATTTACCTCTTTCAATCTCTTTGCATCAGAATTGCCTGCGCCAGTTTCAACCGGACACAGGATGCTCACTTTCAAGATTAACAGGGATTTCACCTCTGTGAAAGCTTCTTCAACCGCGCACCAGCCAATTCAAGCGTACAATAGAGTTATAGGTTCCTCAGTTTTACTCTGAAATCCTTCTCTATGCTCATTGCTCCTGAGGAATTTCACCCACATTGAGTCTCCTTTTTTCGCGACGAAATTCAAGCGGATCAAGTGGAAGAAGCTCAACTCACATCTGTGCTCTGTCTGCGGCCTCTTGGCCACTATTCTTGAGCTCCGTAACCAACGCACGCCTCACAGGACGGCCAAGTCATCGCGTCCGGAGTCTAACTTTATGCGTTCAGAACAAATCCATCGTGCACTCAAGCAGGGCATCAGCCGTTACGAGATCTGCCAGCTCGTCTCCAAAGGCGTAAAAGCAACACACCGTCCCGGTTCCAACTTTGAAGCCTCCATCGGCCAGGTCCTTGGCTTCATCGGCGATCACCGCGCCTCGTTGATTCGCGTTCAATCCGATCACGTTGCCAAATTCGATTCTCGCCTCTAACCCGCATATTTCCTC
>DAHXOQ010000398.1 GCA_027364815.1 Acidobacteriaceae bacterium
GTATGAGCGCGGTGTAATGCAAGCTGCCTGTGCCGAAGAAGCCGGCGAGGCCGAGCGCAATGAGAAGTGCTGCAAAAATGAGTGTGATTTTAGCCATGATGACCGTCCTTTTTGTTTTGGGCTACTGAGTTAGATGGTTGGGGTGGGGATTTTGTTTCATTTTATAGCGAGATGGTGGCGAATCTCCTGAGCTATGAGATTGGCGGGAAGATTGGCCGTGATGTGGAAGGCGAATTCTTCAGGTATGGGAGGTTCGATTGTGTCGAGTTGACTTTTGAGCAGGCTGGGATGAATGAAGTGGTCGGTGCGATGCAGGAGTCGTTCAACAAGGGCTGCGCGTGGAGGATCAAGCCAGATGAGATGAGCGTTTTCAATGCCGGCAAGAATGTGATTTCGATAGCTTTCTTTGAGCGCCGAGCAGGTGAGGATGCCGCTTTGATTTGTTGAGTTCCAATTGGCGAGAATTTGGTGAAGCGAGTCGAGCCAGGGTGCGCGGTCGTCATCGGTGAGCGCGATGCCTGCTGCCATCTTGTCGCGGTTTGCATCGGAGTGGTAGTCGTCGCCTTCAACGAAAGGCCAACCGGTGAAGGCAGCGAGTTCCGCAGCAACAGATGATTTGCCGGAACCGCAGACGCCCATGAGAAGAAGAATCATAGTTTGAGAAGTTGGCGCAGGTCAGTGGTGATTTGGCCGGCGGTCCACTCGTTTCCGGGATAGAAGCGGACAACCTTACCATCCGGGCCGATAAGCGTAGTGGAGAGAGTGTGCGTAATAGTTGAGTCGGCTTCGTTGGTTATGCCGACGTTGAAGAATTGCGCGATGTCAGGGAGATTTTGTTTGCTGGCGACGGCGAAATCCCAATGCTTGAAGCTGGCCTTGTCGTCGCCGCCCATGTAAGCAGCTCCATATGCACGCAAGCGCGCGGGTGTGTCGTTCTCAGGATCAAAGCTGATGCAGAGCAGATGCGTTTTTGCGAAGAGAGCAGGGCTGGTTGCAAGTTGCTCTTCGATGGTGGCGAAGTTGCGTGTGACCCGAGGACAGAAATTGGGCAGAGGGCAGCGTGTGTAAATGAAAGTGATAAGGAGAGCTTTTCCGCTGTACTGCGCGAGGTGGATGGGTTTGCCATCCTGATTGATGAGCTTGAAATCGGGGACTGCATCGCCGGGAGCGGGGACGTGATATTGCACGGCCGGTTTGTAATCGGCGCGGGCCTGACTGACGACAACGATGTGGTCGAGAAGAACGTCAGCGTCAGGATTCTCAGAGACGAAGAGGTCGGCAGTGATGCGATCGCCGGGGTGGAGTTCGCTGAGGATGGATGGATCTTTGAGTTTGTATGCCATGGTCATGGCTGCCATGAATCCGGGAATGGCTTCGTGGTCGAGTGTGACTTCGCCGGTTTGAGCATTAGTGGAGACGACTTTGCCGCGAAGTTTGTAGGTTTTGAAATTGGAAGCCGAGGTTGAAGCTGGCTACTTGGAATGGCAACCGATGAGGAGGCTCGGCGCAGTGAGAGCGGCAATGAGGATGAGTAAGGAAAGTCGGCGCATCAAGTCCAGTTTACAGCTTTGGAGGGTGAGTTTTGCAGATTTGGAAAGAGTAACCTTGCGGCGTATAAAGCTATAGAGTGGAATTAAGCCGAGTTAGAACGAGGGAAGCGCGGAATGACGCAGCAGAACAAGAAACCGCTAGATCATTTGAGCGGCAGTGAAGTGCGGCAACTTGACGCATGGCTGCTCTCAGGCGGCTGGGTGGTTGCGTCCAGTGAGCGCGCGGCTCGGTTTGTTGAAGCCGAGTTCAATCGTGCGCGGTTGAGTGAGGGAC
>DAHXOQ010000399.1 GCA_027364815.1 Acidobacteriaceae bacterium
GTGTGTTGATATCCGAGTGCGCATCCATCCAGATCAAACCTATCTTCTGATTTTGACGGCGATAAAATTCGGCCACACCACTCACGGTTCCCGCAGCGATCGAATGATCTCCGCCGAGCACCAAAGGCGTTTCACCCGCCTCAAGCGACTTGATCACCGCATCGGCAGTACGCTGGCAGGTATCTGTGATCTGCTTCAGGTAATGCGCGTTCGCTTCGCCGGATTTCTGCGTCTCGGCAATATCCACTTTGATGTTGCCACCATCGGTCACGTGGTGACCAAGCGCCTCAAGCCGCGCCTCAAGCCCCGCTACGCGCACCGCTGATGGCCCCATATCCACACCGCGACGGCTCGCTCCAAGATCGAGCGGCACGCCGATGACGCGAATATTGCGTGTCGGCAACGATTGAGAACCGCTGCTTGCGTGTGCTGCACTCGCTGGTGTTTTTTCTGCTGCCGCCGTACTCATCGCAACTACCTTCGACATACAACCTCCCCAAAATTCTTGAAAAACTTAAATTTGGCCCGCTTCAAACTACTCAATTCGGCGCCCAACTATTAGACCAGATCAACTGCGCAAGAGGATAGACGTCCGGTAAATTCCCCATGAATGTGGCCCACAAAAAATAACAGGCCCGGCAAAATAGCCGAGCCTGCTGATTTATTATCCATCAACGTCTCTGAGCAAAAAACTCAGAAACGTTGCCTGGACGGCCAGTCCTACTCGGCTGCCATTTCCTCGGCTTCACCCTCTTGGCGCATCATCTCGAGTTCGCGTTCCTGTGCTTCGAACTCAGATTGCACCTCCTGCTGAACCAGTGCCGCCGCTTCCTCCAGCTCTGGGCTGAGCTGGACGTTGCGGTAGTACTCAAGGCCCGTTCCGGCAGGGATGAGGCGACCGACGATCACGTTCTCCTTCAAGCCGCGGAGGCTGTCGATGGAGCCGTTGATTGCGGCCTCGGTGAGCACACGCGTTGTCTCCTGGAAGCTGGCTGCGGAGATGAAGCTGTCCGTTGAGAGCGAAGCCTTCGTGATTCCGAGCAGCAGCGGACGGCCAATCGCCGGACGGCCACCATTCGAAAGTACGCGCTCGTTCTCTTCGCGATAGCGGAAGCGATCCACCTGCTGCTCGAGCAGGAAGTTCGTGTCGCCAATCTCTTCAATGCGAACCCAGCGCAGCATCTGACGCACAATCACTTCAATGTGCTTGTCGCTGATGGCCACACCCTGCAAGCGGTAGACTTCCTGAATTTCGTTCACCAGGTAAGACTGCAGCTCCTTCTCGCCCAGTACGGCAAGAATATCGTGCGGGTTCAGCGGACCGTCCATCAGCGGATCACCGGCGCGCAGGCGTTCACCCTCCTGCACGTTGACGTGAATGCCGCGTGGCACGCTGTACTCGCGCTCTTCGCCGTTGTCGGCCGTGACGTAGATCTTTCTCTGTCCCTTGGCAACTTCACCAAAGCGAACCACGCCATCGATTTCGCTGATGACCGCGGTCTCGTGCGGCTTGCGCGCTTCAAAGAGTTCAACCACGCGCGGCAGACCGCCCGTGATGTCCTTGGTACGCGTGGTTTCGCGCGGGATCTTCGCCAGGATGTCTCCCGGGAAAACCGTGTCGCCTTCCTGCACCATAAGGTGAGAACGCGACGGCATCAGGTAGCGCTTGCTGGCCTTGCCCTTGATCACGATCGCGGGCTGGCGTTTTTCGTCGGGCGAGTCGGCAACCACGTGACGGGACAAGCCGGTAACTTCGTCGACTTCCTCGTGCAGAGTGACGCCGTCCTGCAAGTCCTTGAACTGCACCGCGCCGC
>DAHXOQ010000039.1 GCA_027364815.1 Acidobacteriaceae bacterium
CATCATGGATGAACCAGTCCGGGCGAGGGAATTGCGCTTGTGGATGCCCCACCCAATAGCTGCTGTACTGAGAGATTTTGGTTCGGCATCCCGATAGGCGATGTCCCCAAACCGCCAAGATCGCTAGGTCTTGGCAACAAGCTCCCGTGGAATTGTGGCAGACCGAACAAATCCCAGAAAAATCAAAACAAATCGCTTGCAATCACGTAAACAGTGTAACTGCTGCATTCTTTTTTCCGCACCTGTGGCACAGATGGAGAGTTATTAATCTCGCCACTCAAATATTCCATCACTTTTTCACCTCGAACGCATCGGGGTCGGCTTTGCGCAGCTCGTCGAGGAACTGCGCATACTCCGCCTCGCCGCGCTTCAGCTTGCTGTAGTCCACGTCTTTGTAATACTGGCTGATGTAGTTGAAGGCGTACGCGGTGTACCAGGGTATATAACGTTGCTTAAATCGACTGTTATCCACCTTTAGATAATGCTGGCTCATGTAGCTGAAGTCGTACGCGGTGTACCCGGGAATATTACTGCCGGTACTTTCCGAATCTAGCACTGGATTAAGAATAGTCTCGCCCGCCGCCACAGTTCCGGCGAAAGGCGCCTCGCGAATGTCGTAGCCAGTCAGATACATTTGCCGAATACTGTTGCGAAGCATCTGCTCGTCTAGTGTGGATTGCACTGGAAACAAAGAGAACGCATAAGACGCCGCACTATTCCTTTCTAGCACGTTAGGAATTATATATACAGGCCACGCGTGATACGACTGTCTCTGTATGATTGACGTGATTGCGCATGAGAGGAGGGTGGCCAGTTGTGCTTCATTGTGTAACGCACTTAGTACTGTGTCAGGAACAAGAACGTTCCCATCTGGTGTTGCAATTACCTCGCTTGTCATCTCGCTGGCGCGCGGCTTAGGATAGAAATCCTTGCTATCTCTATCCCATAACTCTAATCTACTGCTTGGCATCGTGCTGTACCTGAGTACAAAATATTCTCCTAGATTCAAGGGAAACCGATGAACAACGTAGAAGTGAAAATGAAGTTTAGTCGGTTCTGTATCAGTTAATCGCTGTTGACTCAGGGGAATCAAACGACTCCCGACGTTGGAAACCCATTCCTGCACCGCCTGATCAGGAACAATTTTGACTGCTACTGCGCCTGTGTTGCCATATGAAATCGAACCTGGGATCTTATTGTTGTAATCGGGGAGAACAATTGTAGGGTTGAAATGCTTTAGATAAGCATCTTCTTTCGCTCTGACCGAGTTCGGCCAAAATTGAAGCTGATTTGCTGTGACAGTTCCGTTCGTTGAGCTGTCCGCATGGTATAAAACCCATGTGTTGGGGACTAGCATCTCGGCAGTCCCGTGAATTTCTGCATGCCTGGAACTTGATTTTGCGTTAATATCCGCAATTCCATTACCCATGCCGAACTTGTATCGGAAGGTCGTACCCATGGGCTCGCCAACAAGCTTTGTCTGAGACGTAATACTCATTGGATATCCGTCTATCCACTTCATGTCACTCAAATTATCTGCGTCACGATGGATTTCAGAGGCTTCTTCAAGCAATACTCCATCTACAAGCGTCTGATCAGATGTTATTGCGTATTTGACAAGCTCATTTACCTCAAACTGGCCATCTATACTCAATCTACCCACGAGGTGCACTCGCGAGCCGACCGCAAGCTGCAGAGACGCGCAAGCAATAGTCTGCATCTTAAAAGCGTGGGATGCCTTATATATTTTCAAACTTTTTTTATTTATCCACCTACCGGGTACAGGAACCAATGAAATATAAACCATTGGATTCGATAGAAAAACCGGCTGTGTCTCGCACCGTGTCTGCTGATTGAGAGTAATATGTGTCGCACTGATATCGAATGACATTGGTGTTGAGACATTGGTGACAAAGCCGTCTTTCGTGGCGGCAAAAGCGCACGGAGCCCGTAGTGCTATTACAAATAACAAGGCAATCATCATCCATGCTGATTTTAAGCGTCTCATCTTCTCGAACCTCATTGTCTCATTAGCCCTGGGGACGGGCACGCCGGGTTTCCCATCCCTTCCGCCTTCTTCTGCGGAATGCATGAAAACCTGAATCCAAACCTCACTCTGCTTTTTCAAACCTATCTAAAAATCCCAACATCATTTCTTTCCCCTCGGCTTCTCCGCCCCGGCACAAGCCGTCTGTTCCTCAACCCCGCAGCTCTTCTTCTCCATCTCGCACGCTCTCGGCAATTCCTTCAATTTCTTCTCCACAAAAACCGCATACAAGCAAGATTGATCCTTACGGCGCTCTGTATCCCTCTCCAGCGACATCCCCTTCTGATACCACCGATCCGCTTCTTCTATATGCCCGCCAAAATCATAAGCTCGTCCCAGATCCCACGCATTGATCGAGTCTTCCGGCGCCATCTCGACCGCCTTTTTCAAATAAACTATCGCTTCATCATATTGCTTTAAAGCCTCTGAAAATGCTCCCAGATTTCCAATTACATCCGAATTATTCGGATAATGTTTATCCAGCACCTTCATGAACTTCAATCCCGCCGTGTATTGCCTCGCTTCATCCAATTCAGGCGCATAAGCCAGCCACGCATCCAAACCATCTTTGCCTGTATATATCGTCGCGCTCTCATCCAGCGCCTTCACCATCTCCTCATACCGCCCCGTCACCTCAAGAATATGCAGCCGCCCCTGGTGTATCGACAAATCCTGTGGCGCAGCCTTGATCCCCAGATCCAAATGCTTGATCGCCTCATCCGCTGCCTCGGCCGTGAATCCTCCATGCAGATTCCCCCCGCCCGCTTCATCGCCCTCAACCATCGTGGCCGAGTTACCCATCAGCGCCACATTCGCCAAACACTTCTGCGCCTCTGCCTGCTGCCACGCCAGCGGTGAATCCACAAAGGACGTGCAAAGGTCCTTCGCCGCCTTCTTCTCTCCCTGGTCAACCAGCTTCGTCCACTCGGTAATATCCTTGGCCTGACCAAAGACATTCGCGCCAAAACAAAAAATTCCCACCAGCAAAATCAAAATTCTCATAATTCCGGAATCCTACCACGCCCCCGCCCCACCTCAGGTGATTGCAGATCATTACCTCATTCCGTCGCATAATGGTTATGTACTCAATCTCTCAGCTCGTCCTCATATCGGCAGCTGTGATTTGAGAAATGACAGCAGAGAACTGTTTTTCAAGATGGCTAACCATTTAGTAAACACAAATGCAGTCTCCAGCTCACAACTCTCAACCCGTCTATAACTTAACGGCTCTAACATCGAAAATAGCCAATATAAAATTTCGAAAAATGCCCTGTGAAACTGTGAAAGCATATCTAAACACCTGAATAACAATAACTTAAAAAACCAAAGCTTTTTGCGTCACAGCCCCTGTGAAACTGTGACAATCCACTAAACCATTGCAGAATCAATAGTTACAATCTCCGCCCTCAACTCATTCCCCGCTTCCACCGTCAATATCCCGCAACTCACCGGCAGCAAAAACCTCCTCGGCCCGCACGACCCCGGATTGAAGTACAGCACCCCTCGTCTCTTCTCTATCACCGGCTTATGCGTATGCCCATAAAGCACCGCCGAAAACTTCGCCGCCTCAGGCTTCAAATGAAGCGTCGTCAAATCATGCAGCATGTAAAGATAATGCCCCTCAATCAGCACCACATCCGTCTCCGGCAACTTCTCGCACGAGCCATACACATCCACATTCCCGCGCACCGCCGTTACCGGAGCGATTCTTCCCAGCTCCTTCAATATCGAAGCCTTCCCCACATCCCCCAAATGCAGTATCTGCTCCACGCCATCAAGCGCTTCAACCAGCTCCGGCCTGAAGAGCCCATGCGTATCGCTGACCACGCCAATCCTCATTGCATTCCCACCTGCATCCGTGTCCTTGGATCCAGCTGGTCTCTCAACGCATCGCCCACAAAGTTGAATCCCAGCACACTCAGCGCAATCGCCAACCCCGGCGCAAAAACCAATCTCGGAGCATCAAACAAATGCAATCGCGCATCGTTGAGCATCGCGCCCCAACTCGACGTCGGTGCCGGCAATCCCAACCCCAAAAACGAAAGCGTCGCTTCCGCCAGTATCACGCCCGCCATGCCTATCGCCGCCTGTACCAGCACCGGCTGCACGATATTCGGCAGAATATGCCGCAGAAAAATCCGCATCCCACCCGCACCCAGCGCCTCAGCCGCAACCACATACTCGCGCTCCCGCACAGCCATCACCTGCGCCCGCACGAGCCGCGCATATCCTGCCCATCCACCAATTGAAAGCGCTAGCACAAGGTTCACAAATCCCGGCCCCAAAAATGCTGCAAAAGCAATCGCCAGTAAAATCCCCGGCAGCGCCAGGAACGTATTCATTCCCACCGTCGTCAGCACCACGTCAACCCATCCACCCTTGTATCCGGCAAATCCACCCGCTGTAATACCCAGCAACAGCGAAACCCCAACCACGCTCGCCGACACCGCCAGCGAAATCCTCGCTCCCCATAACAATCTCGACAGCGAATCCCGCCCCAACTCATCCGTTCCAGCCCAGTGCGCGCTCGATGGCCCCTCGAGTCGATGGATCAAATCAATCGCTGCTGGGCTCTTCGGCGCTAGCCACGGTGCCGTCAGTCCCGCCACCACAAAACTCACCAGCAGTAAAAATCCCACCACTGCCAGCGGCTGATGGCGCACAAGCATCATCACGCCTCGGCCAAATTCCTGCCTGGTCTCCATTCCAACACCCGATTTTTCCACTCTCGCACTCATTCATTTTGAGAATACCGCGACTACCTTCCAATTTGCGGGTCAAAGCTAACAGACGTATCTTGATTTGAAGGGGCTCGCACGTTGAATTTCAATCCAGACCAGTGGAAATTGCGCTCGCGCCTCACCAGCAAATTGCTGCTTGCACCAACGCTCTTGGCTGTCCTTATCGCCCTCGTCTCCTTGCTGCTCTCGCTCGTCTTCACCCCTCTCGCAGTCGCCCAGCGGTCGCAATCTGTCCAGCGCATTCAGCCTGAAGCTCAAATCCTCCTCGACGCCGCCAACCGCTCCCGCGCTGAAGCCGGACTCAACCCCCTCACCTGGGATCCCGCACTCGCCGCAGCTGCCCGACAGCACTGTCTGCGCATGGCCGCCGAAGGCCCCATCTCGCACCAGTCCGCCGACGAGCCCGATCTCACCACCCGCACCGCCCACGCCGGCGCGCACTTCAGCCTCATTGAAGAAAACGTCGCCGTGGCTGCCACGCCTGAGCGCGTTCACACTCTCTGGATGCACTCCAAAGGCCATCGTGAAAATCTTCTCAACCCGCAAATCAATCGCGTCGGTATCGCCGTCGTCGCCAGTCGCGGCACCCTCTACGCTGTCGCCGATTACGCCCACTCCGTAGAAACTCTCTCCCACGCACAAATCGAGGAGACCGTCGCCCGTCTCATCCGGCCCACTGGTATCTCCATCCTCGAATCCAAAGAAGTAGCCCGCAGATACTGCGGCAACGACGAGCACATCCACGGTCCCAACTCACCCGGCTTCCTGATGCGCTGGCAATCCGCCAACCTCGACAAACTCCCCGACGCGCTACTGCGAAGAATCGCTACTGGCCGCTACCATAGCGCCGCAATTGGCAGTTGCCACCCACAAGGTACTGAAGACTCTTTCACCGCATACAACATCGCGGTTTTGCTTTACTAATAGCCCATTTCCATTGATGAATCCGCAAAATCTTCCCGCTCCCAACCTTGTTTTTTTGACTCAACCCAGCAGCTTTGATAAAGTAGAAGAGTTGATTCCATAGCAATCACTCCTGAGTAGCTCAATGGCAGAGCATTCGGCTGTTAACCGAAGGGTTGTAGGTTCGAGTCCTACCTCAGGAGCCAATAAATTCCCTAAATTATTCGGTAATTTTAAAGCAACAATCCAACCACACTACTTTCTACTTAATTGCAAATCCATCTGGGAATGGATCTCCATCAGCCCACACAGCTCCATCCACAAATATCTCTTTCTTCCAGATGGGCACCGTTTTCTTTAGTGTATCGATGAGCCAACGACAAGCCTCAAAGGCCTGCACCCTGTGCGCCGAAGCCACCACGATGAGCACACTGCTCTCTCCTACCTCAAGTCTGCCCAGCCTATGCACAATCGTCACATGTCGCACACCATACTGGTTCCGCGCTTCTTGCGCAAGCTGATCCATCTGCCGCTTGGCCATCTCTTCATAGGCCTCGTACTCCAGATAAAGCGTTTGTCTTCCGCGCGTATTGTTTCGCACGATTCCGTCAAAGACCACCACCGCGCCATCGTCACCCTGTTTGGCTCGCGCAATAATTTTGGCTGCATCAATGGGGTGTAATGTCAGTGCCGTCGATCCATATGAATCAGCTTCGTTCGACGCAGCCTGTGAATGTGAACTGCCGCCTGAAACCGGAGGCAACAATCCAACTTCATCGCCGTCGCGAAGTATCTGTGTTGCAGTGGCAAATTCGGCATTCACGCTGACCGCGATGCCTCGCACATGTTGCCTTCCCCGCTGTGCGCTGAGTTGCTCCAGCAACTCGGCAATTGTTGTGCAATCAGGCAATTCGAGTGTTGACGCATCTGCGCCCAGCCACTCTTTCAAAACTCCGAAACAGATGATGCTAATCTTGATCACGGGAAAAGAATATCACTCGTCTGAATAAAATGAAGTGTTATCAATCTGATGCTCGTGAAAACTTGTCAATCTTCAAGCAAAAGAATTCTCGCAGGATCAATCTGAATTTTCCACGGCTGCGGCTCCAAACTCAATGCGCGCCATTCTTCTTTTGAAATATCGGCCTGCAAATGATGCGCCTCTCCCGCCGCTGGAGACTTGTGCAAGTGGAGATACAGTGTCATCTCGTGCGGCGCCTCGCTGGTTTCAACCAGCCAGCATGGGAATGTATTGACGCCAATCGCTTTCTCTTGAAAGCGAAAATGATGGGAGCGATAGCCAATATGCCTGACCGGAAACTCCGCTGAATCAGCCAGCGATAAATTGCTCCTCCACGCTTCTACGCTGATCAAATCTGGACGAATCACCTCAGCAGCCACAATATTCTTGCAACCCGTCAATCGCGCCGTTGTCACCGAGCGAGGCTGCTCAAAGAGTTTGTGTTTTGCGCCTGAGGCAATCACTCGTCCGCTATCAAGCACAAGCAATTCAGTGCAGAAGCGGAAAGCCTCTTCCATGTCATGCGTTACAAAAACCACAACGCCGTTGTAACTGCGCAGTGTCTCGCGAAGCTGCTCTTCCATCTGCCGGCGCAGATGCGGATCAAGCGCTGCAAACGGTTCATCTAGCAACAAGGCATCCGGCTTAATCGCCATGCATCGCGCAATCGCAACGCGCTGCCGCTGCCCCCCTGAAATTTCTTTCGGATAGCGGCAGGCCAGATCGTTGATCCTCATCCTCTGTAATTGCTCAGTCACACGCGCTGCACGTTGAGCTACCGGCAACCCGTGCAGACCAAACGCAATATTCTCTGCCACTGTCATGTGCGGAAAGAGCGCGTAGTCCTGAAATACAACGCCAATGCTCCTATGCGACGGCGGAATATTCACACCGCTTTCGCTATCGAACAACACACGCTCATTAAGAACAATGCGGCCAATATCAGCTTTGGCAACACCCGCAATCAAACGCAGGGTCATTGATTTACCCGCGCCAGAGGCCCCTAACAATCCCACTGCGACTTGGCCAACTCTAAACTTCACTGCAAGCTTAAAACTCTCAAGCGATTTCTCTACATCGATTTCTAACGTGGCCGCTGTCTTATTTTCTTTGTCGGATTTCTCCATTTCAACAATCGGTTCGACTGCGCTCTCAAGTGTCTTCTCGCTTACTGCATCAATCCGCCATGCTCGTCGTGCAGCGCCCTGGTAATTCAGCAAGCGAATGATTGCCAGCGAAATCAAAATGATGATTGCAACCCACACCAGAGCGCCGTGTATGTCGCCTCCATCAGCCGCCGAAAAAATTGCAATGGGCATCGTCTGAGTGCGGCCGGGAATATTACCTGCCAACATTAATGTCGCGCCAAATTCTCCCAGTGCGCGCGCAAACGCCAGCACAGTTCCAGCCAATACTCCCGGCGCGGCAAGCGGCAACAGAACGCGCCTAAAAACACGCAATTCTGTAGCCCCCAGTGTGCGCGCTGCATCCAGTAAAGTTGGATTTACCTGCTCCAGCGCGCCCAATGAAGTCCGATACATCAATGGAAATGCGACGACCGTCGCAGCAATCACAGTCGCAGGCCAGGAAAAGACCACCCTCATGCCAATGAGTTCCAACAGTTGTCCGATTGGGCTGCGACGTCCAAAAATTAGCAAAAGAAAAAATCCAATCACTGTCGGCGGCAGTACCAGTGGGAGTGTCAATATGCCGTCAATCCACGCTCGCCAGCGCCCACGAATTCCGTACATCCATCGTGCCGCCATAAGACCCAGAAAGAATGTCGCCACAGTAGCAGTGCACGTGGTAGCCAGCGAAATAATCAGCGGTGATAGATTGATGGGAAAATTCACTGTACTGCTATGGTAAATCCACGCTTATGAAATATGCTTCTTGCTGTCGCGCTATTCATATAATTCACAAACTCGCGCGCGGGCACTTGATGTTGGCCACTCGCAATGGCAGCCACAGGATAGACAATTGGCTCATGGGTAGACTCAGGCGCTGTTGCCACGATTCGGACACCCGATGCATTCAGTGCATCTGTCGAGTAAACAATTCCAGCATCTGCATTGCCGGTTTCAACGTAACCAAGCACTTGCCGAACATCTTTGGCCAGCACCAGCCTGGTTCGCACGCTCTCCATCAAGTGCATCGCAATGAGAACCTGCTCTCCATACTGCCCTGCTGGAACATTCGCAGGGTCACCCACGGCGATGCGGCTAACAGAAGAATCGCCCAATTGCTGAAAGCTGCCAAGCTTCGAATCCCGAGGAGCAATCAGAACAAGCGAATTACGCAAGACGTTCTGGCGTGTACCCGCGACGATCAAACCGTGTGCCTGCACATCGTCCATGGGCTTTGAAGCTGCAGAAATAAATACATCCACAGGAGCGCCGTCCTCAATCTGGCGCGCCAGTGTGCCGGATGAACCAAAATTATTTTGAACTTCAACTCCTTGATGCTCGCGCTGAAAGCCAGCCTCAATCTCCTGTATCGCATCCGTCAGGCTGGCCGCCGCTGAAACTGTCAGAATAGTCGGTTGAGAATGGTGGCAAGCAGTTAATACGAAGAGCATAAAAATCAAAAACGATGCAATTGATGTTCTTCCTAAAACGCCGCAACCACTCCTGCAAGTCTGAACCACACTGTTCATCGTCTTCGCAGAGTGCATGGAAATCTCTTCCTCGCCTATACTCGTCAGACCAATTGTTAAATTGAAAATTCTGCGGCCCCACCCTGAGCCTCTGCACTCGGAGCGCTGCTCGCCGACTCCTCAACTGGAACCGGCATCGGGTTTTCAAGCGCAAGAATCGTCTCGGCGCCACGTTGCCAGAATCGCGTATATAGCAGGATGAACAGTCCCAACTGCGTCAGCACAAATATCTGCCACATATGCGGCGCCGCAAGCGAATGAATTGCTCCACGCGCGGTAATCGCAACCACTCCCAAACCTGCCAGGCTGAGCAGTATGAAGCTCAGATAAATCCTGAAAAAATTACCCACAAAGGCCTTCCACGCAGGCTTGAATGTTCTGCGAATCTGGCGCCAGATCTTGGCTTCACTTCCATCAGCTTCTGAATGCGCATAGAGTCCAAGTTGCACCGTGTAAACCTGCATCAGGTCAAAGTAGATGCGAATCGCCGAGGCAACCAGCGCAATAATCACCCACCCTGCCATCTCTATCAAAAACGCAGGTTTTCCAACCATGGTCGCGTCCACATGATCCCGCCATACTCTCTGCAGCGCATCCAACCCGCCCAGCACCGGAATAAAAATCACCAGGCTCACCAATGTTATCCGCACAAATCTCCAAAAATATGCAAACCCCGTTTCAATAAGCGAAAAAAGTTTTGCAGGAGCGCCCGACTGATAGCAGACCAGCGTACCCGGCACTATCAGAAAATAAATTACCAGGTAAATGGGAATCGAAAAATAACTCCCCGCCATCGCCGGGCCAGGCCCTTGTCCCAATTTCATGAAGAGCTCAACCATCACGCCCATGTCAAAAGCGCTGCTGAGTCTCTGCGATGCAAGCGAGTGCGCCGTGATCTCATTGATCTGCATCTGCAACGGCAGCGAGAAAATCCACGCCAGCCCAAGATTGAAGACGTACGTCCAGAGAAATGCAGGCCAGTTGCGCGCCGCAAGTGAGAACCCGCCCACGAGAAGATTCTGTTTCTTTGCCATCGATCAAACCTCTTTTTAAATACCGTCGGTTGAAAATCACTCCGGAAACAATCCGCGTCGCCAAAATCAAGACCATGCGAGTAGACGCTCAGCCACTTTCGCTAAACAATCCACGCCACAACTTGCGCAAAGAATTGTTGCATCGAATCCCACATGCTTGAGAGCTTGCGAGCCGGCAATCCATCCGCCTTTGTCGTGTAGCTGTTGTTGAATAAATCTGCGTCCAGCAGCACTTCATGATCAGGATCGATCTCCGCGGAGACCACCTGCGCCATCTTCACATAACTGAACTTTGTCCATCGTTCGACGCCATCCCAGCGCTCGCGCACTTTGCTGCCATCATCAAAGACAATCTCCACCGTCACCGGCAAAATAAAATCACCTTTACGATGCAGATAAATCGTGCTCCGGTATTGAATCTGCTTCCTTGCATCCTTGTCCTTCGGTTCCTCTTTCCACCACTCAACAGGACTTGAACTCAGGCTATCAACCGCATAATCGAGTATCTGCGTGCCATAAACCGCCTGATTGAAATAGGGTCTCAGGCTCGAGTTCACCGCCGGCACATCCGCAATGCAGCCCGTTAGCCCAAGGCACGCTGCCTCGCCCGGCAACACAGTCGCCTTCCCACGCGCCACCGCAACCTGCTCGATCGTGCGCAGAAAATCTTCCGTCGTCGGATGAGTGAAACGGAACTTCATGAAGTAGGTATGCATCGCCTCATCCATCGTCTCGCGCCCAATAATACCCTCAAGAGTTTGCAGCAGAGTCGCCGTCTTGCCATACGTCACGCCGCCATAAGACCCGGAGTTGCGGAACTTGAAGGCCCAGTGCGTAACCGGATCATAATCATCACTCGCGATATAAGATAGCCTCTGCAATTCGAAATCACCTGCATTCGCATAATCGCGATTGAACACTGAAGTCTTCCGCCCCAAAATCGCATCCAGAACCTTGACCTCTGTATACGAGTTGATGCCCTCATCAAGCCACGCATCTTCAAACTCGTTCGTCGCCACCATGCCATACCAATATTGATGTCCGAACTCATGCTCTGCCGTCAACTCGGTCACGTACGACGGCTCATACCACGAGGTCGCTCCCGTAAAGAGCGTTGGATATTCCATGCCGCCAATTTGCGAACCGGGTTCGGGATCAATGACCGTAATTATTTTGTACGGATAAGGTCCATACCTCTTGTCAAATTGCGCAAGCGTTTTCTCTATGATCTCGCGATAGCGCGGACCTGCTTGCGGATGCGATGCCAGCGCCAGAACATGCACCTGTACTGGCCCCATCGACGAAGCATAAGTTCCGTCAGTCACCGTGAAGTGCGGGCTCGCGGCAAAGGCGAAGTCGCCAATGTCTTCGCCATAAAAGTCCAGTGTCTTCGTTCCATCGCTGTTGTTGCGCGCTCCCGTTGGAACGCCGCTCGCGCCTACAACATAGCGCTGTGGCACCGTCAGATGAACATTAAACAAACCAAAGTCCGAGAAAAATTCCGTCGTCGAATGGTACTGATGGCAATTCCACGCTCCATGCCAAAATACTCCAGGTTTTGGATACCACTGTCCGCCCATGATGAAATCGCGTTTGTAACCATTGCGCGCAATTGAGAGCGGGAACTTGTCATGGAATGCAAGATGAAATGTAATGCTGGCACCAGGTGCAAGCGGGTGCGTGAGTTCAACCTGCATCACCGTGTGGTCCTGCATATTTCCATCATCTGGCGCAGTAAAGTGCATATGCCCTGTCAGATCCCCATAGCCATCGGCATCAATCTTTGAAATGTCGATACCGCCAACCTTCTCGTCGGGATACTCGTCCGCCTTTTCGGAATCCCGAATTCCACCCGTAAAATGCGTCTCGCTCGTGAAGGTAGATTGGGGCCGGAACGCATTCAAATACAAATGGAATGGAATGTAACTCAACGGCTGGCCGGTCAGATTCTTGTACGTGATCTTCTCGGTCGCGTCTAGTGACTTTTTGTCCGTATCCAGATGGGCGTCAATCTCATAGGCAACAACGCGCGTTGACAGAGGCACCGGTGAGTTCGTCGCAATCGATTGAGCCGCGGCACTCAGCGTGACCGCAGCAACTGTGGCAAAAATCGTGGTGAAAATTATACGGTTGCGTAGCATAGAGGAATTGTAAGCCCTCATTGCAAATCTGTCGCGACGAATTTGCCGTGAATTTGAAAACAATTTTCCGTCCCATTCCTCTCTTTTTTCTTCCCCTAATGCCTTTCATGAGCGAAACTAGGTTTACCAACGCACCGCACGACTCACCGTCAATGACTGCGTGGTCCAACTATCGATCCGGATCAGTAAGAAAGGTGCAGCCATGACCGTCGCGCACATCAACCGCATTGCCTCGGCCGCCCCTCCGCATGACGTCCATCAAGCCTTCGTCAACTTTGGTACTTCGCTGCTCTCTGAAGGCACGCCGCGCAATCTCTTTCGCCGCATGGCACGCATGGCCGCCATCGAATTTCGCTACTCCTTCGTCCAGGCCCTCACCACCACCGACGGCACATGGAAAGATGTTGAAGACGTCTACATCGAAGGCAATTTCCCTTCAACCGCACGCCGCATGCAGCTCTATGAGCGCTTTGCCCCGCAACTCGCGCAAACAACTTTAGACAAACTCTCGCTCACTGAAGAAGAACGTCGCAGCATCACGCACGTCGTCGTCACCTCCTGCACCGGCCAATACGCGCCCGGACTCGATTTCGATATCGTCCGTCATCTCGGCCTCAATCCCTCCGTCGAGCGCACCATGATCAACTTCATGGGCTGTTACGCCGCCATTAACGCGCTCAAATCTGCCCACCATATCATCCGTTCCGAGCCCGGTTCCGCAGTTCTCATGCTGAATCTTGAACTCTGCACCCTACACTTTCAAGAGCTCCATGAACTCGAACAAGTCCTCTCGCTCCTCGTCTTCGCCGACGGCTGCTCTGCCTCGCTCATCTCCGCAAAACCCACAGGACTCGCCATCGACAGCTTCCTCGCTCTACAAATCCCCGATACATCGCACCTCATCACCTGGCGCGTCGGTGAACGCGGCTTTGATATGAACCTCTCCGGCGAAGTCCCCGGCGCCATCGGGCGCGCACTCAAAGACACTGGAACTCAACTCACGCGCGGCCAAGCTATCTCCTCCTTCGATTGGTGGGCCGTCCATCCCGGCGGACGCTCCATTCTCGACTCCGTCGAGAAAAGTCTCTCGCTCACTCCCGACGCACTCGCTTGCTCACGCGAAGTCCTCTTGAGCAACGGCAACATGTCCTCTGCCACCATCATGTTTGTTCTGGAACTGATTTTGGCCCGCGCAAAATCCAGAGAAACCGGCTGTGCCATGACATTCGGACCCGGCCTCACCGCTGAAACCATGCTCTTTCATCTCGCATAGTGTGACGCCTCGTCACCAGCCAACATAATTGTGCTTTCCCGTAAAATTATTAAGCAATACCTACTCTTCTCAGGGCTAAGATGAGAACGCAGCAGATTCCAGCGTACCCTACCACTCAAATTTTGAAGGAGAGATTTCGATGAAATTACGTCCTGCTCTCAGTTTGCTTATCAGCCTCGCATGCATTCCGTTAGCAACTTCAACATTCGGCACACCATGCACGATGGCTCAGGAAACTGTCACCGCCGATGTTCAAGAGGTTCGTCATTACGCTCTCACACTGGACAAATCACAGCGCGCAGCAACCGCCATGCAGAGCATCAATCAGTTGACTGCATCTAACTCCGGTTTGAAGGCCAAAATGGATGCGGCAACCTCGGGCAAGCTACCCATCACGCAACAAGCGCAATATATAGACACGAACTTCCCCGAGCTCAAAGCCATCATC
>DAHXOQ010000003.1 GCA_027364815.1 Acidobacteriaceae bacterium
ACCAATGATGGTGTGCTCGCGATTTGATTTATTCCAGACCGGGATAACTTCAACGCCATGGTTGAGCGCCTGCCGGCATGCCAGAAGCTGCGCGACGGCCTGATGAGAAAAGCGATCTCCTACTCCGATTGAAAAGCGCGCGAGATTTTGTACTTTCTGATTCATCTTCCCCCTCGTGTTATAACCTTCCGCGGTACGCCCAGAGGCCGAGTCCGGGGTTGGAAATATAAAAAACTTCCTCGCCATTGATGAGGTTTTTGCCCTGGTTCATTTTCTCCGGGTTGTATTGCTTGAGCATCTCGCCGAGTGGCCGGTAGGCAAATCCGACGCTTGTGATTTCATCGGAAGAGAGTTTGCCCGGAGACCATGTGATTTTGAAGCGACCTTCGGATGAGCCATGGATTAAGTGAGCCGCCGCGCTCAGATTAAGAGCGAGTTCCTCGTCGCATTCAACGGCGCGCAAAGTTGCCTCGGTACCCTTGTAACCAAATTTGCGAATCAAGCGGTCGATGACCGCGTCTTCACCAAACTCTCTGACGCCGGGCGCGAGAATGATGAGCTCGGCGTCATCGGCCAGCGCCATGCGGGTTCTATAGACAGCCTTGTTGCCGATCCACGTTGAATGGTACTCGGAAGGATGGAGATAGACCACGGCCTTACGAATAGGTTCGTCGACAATTTCAAAATTGACCGCCAGGCTCAATGCAGCGGCGCGCTCAAAACATTCGATATCGTCGCCGATAAACAATCCGCGCACGGCAAGGCCATTTTGCTTTTTTCCAACCACGGTGAGCACATAAACGATGGGTAAACCCTGTGCGAAGTGATCGCTGGCATAGTTGAGGATTCGTCGGACAGGCGTATCTGCGCGCCCCATCATGCGCTCCATGCCGTAGACCGCACCCAGAAAATGCGTGCGGTGAATGCCCAGAACTCCGCCCGTGCCAACGAAAATGTTCTTGTTGAAGTTGGCCATGCCGATGACTTCATGCGGCACCACCTGGCCGATGGAAAGAATCAGGTCAAAGCCGCCGTTCGCAATATGATGGTTGACCTGTGCGGGCCAGGGAAAGTTCAGCTTGCCCTCGGATTGCAGGTGAATATATTCAGCCGGAACTTCGCCGAGAGTCACAATATCCTTGCGCCAGTTGTGTTCGAGGAAAAGTTCTTTTGGCGTTGCGCCGAACATGCCGGAGATTTGCTCCGCAGTCATTGGCGTGTGCGTGCCTAGCGCGGGCAAAACAGCTTTCACGCGCGACCCGAAATGTTGCCATGCGAATTCGGTCAGTTCGCCTGCCCGCGAGTGTTTGCGGCTCTGGTCGGGGGGAATCAGAAGCACACGCTGACGTGAACCCATGAGATTGAGAGCCTGAACCAGATGCTGATTCAAATCATCGAGTGTCAAATCAGTTTGAGGAGTTCCGATTGCGCAATACAAACTCATAGCGTCACCTCCACTCGTTTGAGGCCTGGAGCGAACAAGTTCAAAAGGAAAAAAGCAAGCATATAAGCGCAGCCGGCAATGATAAAGAGTGTTGTATAACTACCCGTAAGGTGAAGGATGTAGCCGGCATAATTCATCAGCAAGACTCCACCTAAAGCTCCGGCCATGCCTCCGATGCCAGTGATGGAACCAACAGCGCGCTGAGAAAACATGTCTGATGCGGTTGTGTACAAGTTGGCACTCCAGCCCTGATGAGCCGCTGCGGCAAGGCTCAGCAGCGCGATAGAAAACCATTCATTTTGAACCGAGTTCAAAGCGAGAATGGGCAGAACCAGAAAAGCGCAAACAAGCATGGCGAGCAGACGCGCACGCGATATGG
The DNA here is from genome assembly GCA_027364815.1 of Acidobacteriaceae bacterium. Lineage (GTDB taxonomy): Bacteria > Acidobacteriota > Terriglobia > Terriglobales > Acidobacteriaceae > CAIMNN01. The sequence goes on from DAHXOQ010000003.1 coordinate 1,824, forward strand.
ACAACCCCAACTTGCAAAAAGGAGAAGGCAACCACCCGCCGCCAATACTGCCGATTGTGGATGCACTGTAGACAATAATCAAAGGCAATCCGAGATGCGAGAGGTCCAGATGATACTTCTGGCTGAAGAAAGAAGGAAGGTAAAAGAGAAAGAACCACCAAATGGGGTCGGTTAAAAACTTGGCAATCGAATAGCCCCATGTCTGGCGGAGAAAGAAAAGTTTTCTCCAACTGATGTTCCGGCGGGGAAGATCCTGAGGAGAAATTTCACTCAAGGTGTAATCAACAGAGGGTTTTCTGTAGTGGCGGAACCACCAGAAGATCCATAGCGCGCTGAAGCCGCCTGTAGCCAGGAATGCCGCGTGCCAGCCATAGTGCAAAGTAACCCAGGGCACAATCAGCGGGGCAAGTATGGCTCCGAGGTTGGCTCCAGAGTTGAAGAGCCCGGTGGCCAGGGCGCGCTCTTTCTGAGGAAACCATTCGGAGACGGTTTTAATGGCTGCGGGGAAATTACCCGATTCGCCGAGTCCCAGAGAAAAGCGTGCAACGGCAAACTCTGTAACTGTATTGGCCAGCGCATGACTCATGGCGGAGAGACTCCAGAGTCCCATGATGACCATATAACCTATGCGCGTGCCCACACGGTCAACGAAGCGCCCGGCCAAGAGCAAACCCAATGCATACGCCGCCATAAATCCGCCCATGATGTGGCCGTAGCTCAACTCAGTGAGGCCGATGGTCTGCATCAAAGTGGGTTTCAAGATAGCAATAACCTGGCGATCCATATAGTTGATGGATGTGGCGGCGAAGAGCAGAAAGCATATCTTCCAGCGCATTGAACTGGATTGCTGCGCCGAGCCAGCGTCCGATTGATTGCTTTGCCAAACCATGTGCCAGTATCCTCTAGAGCCGGTACGCGTTTTTCACGAGCCTGGTGGTTAATTCCTGCGCCAGGTCAAAAGCTTCATCTTCATCGAGCCGATGCTCAACCACCAATTTGGCGAGAAATGCACAGTCAACGCGCCGGGCAACATCGTGCCGTGCGGGAATGGAGAGAAAAGCGCGCGTGTCGTCATTGAAGCCAACAGTATTGTAGAAGCCCGCAGTCTCGGTGGCGTGCTCGCGGAAGCGCATCATTCCCTCAGGACTATCGTGGAACCACCAGGACGGGCCCAGCCTCAGGGCTGGATAATGGCCGGCCAATGGAGCAAGTTCACGACTATAAGTTGATTCGTCGAGTGTGAAGAGGATGATGGTTAATGAAGGCTCATTGCCAAATTGATTGAGCAGCGGACGCAGGGCGTCAACATAATTTGTGGCACGAGGTATATCAGCGCCGACATCGCGGCCATAACGCTGATAGATTTTTTTATTGTGATTGCGAACGCTACCGGGATGAATCTGCATCACGAGTCCATCATCGAGGCTCATCCTCGCCATTTCAGTCAGCATCTGGGCGCGGAAATTTTCCTGCTCATCGGAGGTGGCGTTCCCGGAGAGCACACGGGCGAATAATTGTGCGGCCTCGCTTTCGGGAAGATTGGCAGTTTGCGCAGTAGGATGACCGTGGTCGGTTGCCGTGCATCCCATCGACTTGAAACGCTGACGCGCAATGCGCAATGCCTGCAAATAGCCGCGCCACCCACTGGTGTCTTCTTGGGTCGCCTGGCCGAGTTGCGCAATTGATTCCGCGAATCCCGCGTATTCAGGGTCAACGACCGGATCAGGCCTGAAGGTTGGCAGAATCCGCGCATTCCACCCGGAGTCGCGTATCGCCTGATGATATTCAAGTGTGTCGAGTGGCGAATCTGTTGTGGCAAGCACTTCCAGGCGAAATCTCTCGTAGAGCGCGCGGGGCAGATATTCCGGCTGGTTGAGTTTTTCCGAGATGATGTCGTAATAGTCATCCGCGTTCCCGGCTGAGAGCCGCTCATTGAGGCCGAAGAGTTCTTGAAATGCATAATCGAGCCAGAGTCGCGTTGGTGTTCCTCGAAACAAATGATAATGGGTTGCAAAGATGCGCCAGACCTTGCGGGGATTTTTGAGCTCAACAGCGCCAATCTCGAGGTCATCGAGTGAAACGCCCTGACTGTAGAGCATGCGGTAAACATAATGATCGGGCGAAACAAAGAGTTGCGCGGGATTAGGAAACGGATGATTCAAAGCAAACCAGGCTGCCTGCGTATGACCATGAGGGCTGATGATAGGCAAATGCCGGACGCTCGAGTAGAGTGCGCGCGCGATTTTTCTGGTTTCCTGATCTGCGGGGAACAAACGGTCTTGGTGAAGCGGCATTGGCATTGCGACCTCCGTCAGGGTTTCATAGTGGTCTGACCACATTATACATAGATTTCGGTGTTCTGCCATACTTAAATACTGCCGGCTATCAACATCGTCAGCGCGACTTTAAAACAGGCAAGCGGATTGCGCCGGTCAGTCAATGAGAAGAGCCGATAATGATGTTATGCTCAAGACGAACCAATTTAAAAGCATGAACCCATCAACCACCAAAAAGCCGGCAGAGAAGCGCACGCAGCAAGATCCTCAACTCTCCATGCAAGTGGTCAATCATATACGCAGGCTGGTTGAGAATGGAAAGCTCAAGCCCGGGGACAAGTTGCCGCCGGAGCGGGAACTTGCGCAGAAGCTGAAAATCAGTCGAGCCTCGTTGCGTAGTGGTATTGGTTATTTGGCGGCAACCGGAGTTTTGAAAGTGCGTCACGGCGTTGGCGCGTTCATTGCCGACGGCCCGCCGGCCTTTGCCATTACATCCTTCAACCTGATTGGCGCCCTGCATGGATTCCAATCCTGGCAGATGTTTGAGACTCGATTGATTCTGGAATGTCAATTGGTTGCGCTGGCGGCTGAACGCAGCAAACAGGAACATCAAATGGCGTTGGCGGAGGAAGTTGCGGAGTTGTTTGCCGCACTGGATCGACCCACGGACTTTCTTGTTCACGACATGAACTTTCACCGCATCCTGGCCCAGGCTTCGGGAAATCCTGTGCTCGCCGCAATCATGGAAACACTCACGGTTGCATTTTATAAGGAGAGAAGTAAAACGATAGAGCATGCAAAAGATATGCGCGAGGCCGCCGCGATGCACCGTCTGATTTTCAAAGCCGTATGTGCCCGCGATGCCGAGAAGGCTCGCACCTTGATGGAGCGCCACTTAAGCGCATCAATGGAAGCGCAAAGCGCTGAGAAACAAAAGCGCCGCACATCATCCAGTCGATAATTCCAAATCTGACAGTGCGTGAATCAGCGCTGGATGCGCGCCGAGCCACCTCGTGCAAAAGCCTGCACCTGCTCTAAAGTCGCCATTGTAGTATCACCCGGAAATGTAGTAAGCAACGCACCGTGCGCCCAGCCTAAACGGACCGCCTCTTCGGGTGATGTCTCGTTGAGAAGACCGTAGATCATCCCGGAAGCGAAGCCGTCACCGCCGCCAACGCGGTCATACACGTTGAGTTCCGCTGTAGGAGCGGTAATTGTTTTTCCGCCGACCCAGGCTACTGCGCTCCAGCTATGGCGGTTTGTTGAGTGCACCTCGCGCAGAGTTGTTGCCACAACTTTGATGTGCGGATGCTTTTCAACAACTTGTTCAATCATTCCAAAGAATGCCGAGGAATCAAGCTTAGATTTGGCTTCGACCTGCGGCCCGGCAATGCCAAGCCCTTTCTGCAGATCCTCTTCATTCCCGACAAGGACATCGACGTTTTCAACAATGCCGGCAATTGTTTTGACCGTATTTTCATTGCCTCCTGCGATCTTCCACAATTTCTCACGGAAGTTCAGATCGAAGGAAGTCACGGCACCGGCAGCTTTGGCCTCGCGCATCATCTCGGCAGTCAATTGGGCAGTGGTCGGAGAGAGAGAGGCAAAAATGCCCCCGCTGTGAACCCACTTCACGCCGCGCGAGAAAATCTTTTTCCAATCAAAATCTCCAGGGCGCAACAAAGCGGCCGCCTCGTTGGCGCGATTATAAAAGACCACAGGCGCGCGTACGCCGAAACCCTGATCACTGTAGACGGTAGCCATATTGGGACCATTGACGCCGTTATGCTCGAAATGCTTGTAGATGCCCAGCACACCCTGGCCGCGGACACGTTCCGCAATCAGTTCGCCTATGGGGTAACTGCTCATGGCGGAGGCAATAGCCGTGCGCATCCGGAAACAATCCGCCAGATTGGCCGCAACGTTGTATTCACCGCCGCTGACGTGTATCTGGCAGGTGGTTGCTTTTCGGAATGGAATAATTCCAGGATCAAGCCGGTGCACAATCGCGCCGAGAGAAAGAAAATCGAGATCGGCATCATTGCGTAGATTGAACAGATTGCCCATGTTGAGAGTTCTCCTTGTCTGCTGCAGCAATTTGGAAAGTAAGGTAAAAAAGTGCTGCAAGTGGTCTGACCACATGATATATTGTGTCATAGAAATTGCCAATAGGTAATTTGTATTTTCAGCATGGAGAAGAAAAAATGCAGCTTGGATTGATTGGATTAGGCAAGATGGGCGGCAACATGGCCGAGCGTTTGCGTTTGAGCGGTCATCAGGTGGTTGGCTTTGATTTCAACGCCGATGCGGTGGCGAAGCTGACAGCGAGCGGCAATGTTGGCGTGAACTCGCTCGATGGGTTGGCGGAGAAGCTGACTGGCCGCAAGGCGATTTGGATCATGGTGCCGCAGGGCGATCCGGTGGACCAGACGATTGCGAAGCTGCTGCCGCTGCTCAGCAAGGGCGATATTTTGATTGACGGCGGCAACTCTAATTACAAGGATTCGATGCGCCGGCATGCGGAACTCACGGCGAAGGGATTTTGCTTTGTGGACGTGGGCACATCGGGCGGCGTGTGGGGATTGAAGGAAGGCTACAGCATGATGATTGGCGGCGATGAGGAACCGGTGCAATATTTGACGCCAATTTTTGAAGCGCTGGCGCCGGCGCAGGAGAGCGGCTGGGGGCGCGTGGGCCCGGCCGGCGCGGGGCACTTTGTGAAGATGGTGCACAACGGCATTGAATACGGCATGATGCAGGCATATGCCGAAGGCTTCACGATTATGGAGAAGAAGGAGCAGCTCAACCTGAATCTGCCACAGATAGCCGAGATATGGCGGCACGGGAGCGTGGTGCGGAGCTGGCTGCTGGATTTGACCGCCGAGGCGCTCAAGGAAAATCCGGCGCTTGATGGATTAGAGGCGTATGTTTCGGATTCAGGCGAGGGGCGATGGACGGTCTTCGAGGCGATTGATTTGAACGTGAGCGCGCCGGTGATTACGGAGTCACTGCTGCGGCGCATCCGCTCGCGCGAGGAGAACAACTTCACGGATCGCATGCTGGCAATTATGCGGAATGCATTTGGCGGGCACGCGGTGGTGAAGGGCAAGTAGTTCATTCATGTCCCTCTACACAAGTGGAGGGACAATTTATCAGTCAGCAGTAAGCATTACATTGCGTTGCTTGAGCGACCGCAACAACGCGTGACAAGCAATGCGAGACGCAGCAAGAATTTAATACTTTCCTTCCAGTAATTCGTTCGTTCCATCAGGCAATTTGCTGCAATTCATAACTTGCGCGTGTTTGATACCGGCGGCGTCGAGTGCCGGCGCATTCATTGGCAAGCGCAGATTATTGATCCGCAACTGATCCACATCGCGCGCCCAGATGGCAGGACGCTTATCAGGCGCAATGAGGCGAACCTCAATGTTGCGCAAAGCGAGGTTGCTGACGTGGCGCAGCAAGAATCCTGTTGCAGGTATTGCGCCGAACATCTCGGGCTCGGGATATTTAGCTTCCAACTCGGCGGGCAGGAGCGCGGCCATTGCACTATCCCCGCCTCCCACCTGCTCAAAGAAGCAGTCGCTGATCTGAATGTCTTCGATGGGGTGGTTTGGAATGCCAGCGAGGATGGATGGTATCTGACCTGCGCCGGAGCTAGTGATTTGACTGATAAGGATGCGTCGAATGGCTCCGATGGGGGTAGCGGCGGGGGCGCGCATGCGGCTTCCCAATCGCATGAAGATGGGCGCGCTGCGAACATCGCGCATGCTGATGTTGGTGATGGTAATGTCTTCACAGACGGCGCCGTCAACGCTCTCGATGGCCACCCCGCGGCAACTTTCAAAGACACAATTATCAATGGTGATGCGCCTGAATCCGCCGTTCGATTCGGTTCCGAGCTTGATACGGCCGGTGGGGGGCCAATGGAGATCAGTGACTGGTTGCCATGTGGCATCAGCAACGGAACCAAGCGCGTAATTTCCGGTGACAAAACAATTGGAGATGGTTACGTCTTCAGTTGAGCGCAGAGAGCCGAGTGCATAGGAGCTTTTGAGGCAGATTCCATCATCCCAGGGAGTGTTGACCGTGCAGTTTGAGATGCGCACATTTCGGCAGCAATCAATATCCATGCCGTCGCGGTTTGAATCGATGGTGAGATGGTCGACGATGATATTGTCAACGCCGGTGGCGAGAATACCGAACCAGCCACCTGCTTTGATGGTGAAATCGCGCAGCAACACATTACGGCAATTCTTGAGAGCGAGCGCTTTACTGCCAATGCCAGGCCGCGCCGGGTCGGGTCCATTTTTTTCAAATTTAAAACTGCGCGTTAAACCTTGCCCCCAGATCATACCGGGGCCGGTAATGGAGATGTCGTTGAGACCATCACCCCAGAGCAGCGAATTGTGCCAGTGATTGTGCCCGAAGTCCTGATAGGCTTCGCCGGTTTCGTTGTGCGGTTCAGCAGGGTCGTAACCTGGGTCGTTGTCGGTAGCCGGATTTTCAGCGGCTAGAATCACGGCCCCGTGGTCAAGATACAACCCCACATGGCTTTTAAGGTGAATCGAATAGGAGCGGTAAACTCCGGCAGGAAAGAAGACCGTGCCACCGCCGGCATCAGCTGCGGCCGCAATGGATTTGTTGATGGCGGCTGTGTCAAGGGCGAGACCATCGCCTTTGGCGCCCATTGCGCGAACATTCCAGATGGCGGCTTGGCCGCTTGCAGACGGCAGCAATTGGTTGAGGAAAGTTTGTGAGCGAACGGGGATGGCGCCGGCTACCGCAGAGGCTAATCCCCATCGCAAAAATTCTCTTCTTCGCATCACACAATCCATCACTTGCTGCATGTTTTCACAATGCACGTTGAAGTCGGTTAAATGTGCCACAGCTCATCCTATAGCACTTCATAGCCCATGAGACGGAGATCAAGCTTCCCATGTCAGCAAGGCTGCGCTTGCGGCGGGGATGAGACAAGATGCCACGCCACTCTCCAGTTTAGAATGCTCAACCTTGTCAGCGCGCCACGATCCACTCATGCCCACGGGAGCGCCGGAGAAAGTGACATCGCTCAGGCTTTCCAGAGTTGGGGCAATTAACCGTTGAATCGCGATTCTGCCACTCGAAACATTCGCCTGCATGGTCAGATTGAAATTCATTGCCGGGTTCTTGTTAATGATCACGGCTTGAAGCTTTCCTGCCGGGCTTTTTAACGTGTGGCAAACGAGAGAATGAGATTCGTCTGTGGAAACTCCGGAAATATCCAGACGGTTCTGGATTAACTGTCCACCCAGAATCTGTGAAAAGAGCAGCAATGCGTAATACTCCGGACGCGCTACAAATCCGTTTTCAACGTTGCCAACGATTGGGGAGTACCATCCATAACCGCCGCTATGGAAGTTAATTCCGCTGCCGCCCAGCAGCGCCACTTGAAAGATCAAATCGAGCGCCCATAACGAGGAGGCAAACGAATTGCTGACTCCGGGTTTTCCGCCATGGAAACAGGAATTGGTTTCGGTTAACCGATAAGGCAGATTCGATTCAGCCATTGCCTGACGAATGTTCGGAATCTCATCATCCCAACGTGGATTGGTGGCAGAAAAGAGGTTCTCGATTGTCGAGGCAGGACTTGTTGGCGGGCCCTCAGCATAGTAGTGGGTGGTCAGGAGCATCACCTTATCGGCAAACTGTTTTGCAAAATCGCTGACCCAGGCCCCGGTGATAGCGCTATCGGGGCCGGCAACTTTGAGATGCGGCAAGCGCGCGCTTACGGCGTTATAAAAACTAGTCCACTCTTTTGTATACGCCGCAAAATCATAATCAGCCGGGCGCAGACCTTTTTTGGCATAGTTGTCCACTTCATTTCCGAACTGGAAACAAATCAGCCTGTCGCCGAGAATTTCAGAAACAGCGGCGGCCTCTTCAGCGGCTTGTTCTGGTGTGCCGCTGACCAGGTTTAAGCCGAAGATGCAGCGCCATTGAGTCATATCCAGGAATTCGCGCAAATTGCGTATTGCCTGCGGAGTCTTATGCGATGTGACCAGGGGCAGCTTTCCCTCATCCGGACCGACAGAAGTGACTTCAGCTTTGTTAGTGCTTGTACTAGATGCAGCCTCAGGTGACCAGAATGAAGATCCGCTGGTATTGCCTCCGATACGCAATACACCATTAGGGCCCAGTTGTTTGAAAAAGCCGGCGAAGTCAACGTTCATTGGCGAGAAAAAATCAGGGGTAGCTAACTGCGCGGACTCGTAGCTGAAACCAAGAAAGTCGGAAGCAATTGCATTTTGTACGTGGTTGGTTTGGACTGTCAGCCGCGCTTGTGCAAGCGGCTTGCCTGCAGCCAGTAATGTTCTGGAAAAAGCGGCCAACGTGAGTGAAACGCTGGCATCAATCAAAAATTTTCTTCGGTTCATAATGCCGATCCTCAAGGAGTAAAAAATCTGCGATGCAACAAACCTTGCCGGGAAGCCATCCGAGCGCCAGGCTGGTTCTGAACGCAGTCGTTGAATCCGCAAAGGCTTTATTAAGAGCCATTCGGTATAGGGGGTGTATCGTGCGAGCGACAAGAACGCCACCCGCACGATGGTATGCAAGTTAGAAGAAAATCTGGCCGAAGAGCTGCATAGCCCTGCCCCCAACGGTGACGCTGGAGATTTGGCCGATATGCCCCTTACCGATGCTGTTGTCAGGCAGATCAAAGCTCGGATGGTTGAACACGTTTGTAGCGTCAGCGCGGATTTCCATTTTGACGCCGGAGTAAATTGAAAACGTTTTTCCTAGTGAGAGATTGACGTTGATCAGATCCGGCCCGTACAGCGGGTTTCTGGAAGAGTTGCCGAATGTCGCAGGTGTTGGTGCGGCATACGCGTTGACGTTGAACCACGACTGAATGGTGTGATAAGTGCCGGATAAAGGATTACCGACGACATTCGGGAACTGCTGGCCAGCCTGGCGGTATGAAGTGTTCGTTTTCATGATCGGAGTGAATGGGTTACCGGTTTGGGCAAGCACCGTTGTGGCAATATGCCATCCGCCGACCACTTCGTCCAGAATCGTGTTGTTGTTGAGGAATTGCTTTCCTTTGCCGAATGGCAGTTCATACGTGGCAATACCCTTGAACATATGCCGTATATCAAAGTTGGAGGGGCCGTAGTTTGCATCGGGGGCATAGGAGCGTTGAAAGTATGTGTTGCCCGATTTTCCACCCCAGCCAGCCGAATCCTGGTCGTCAAGAAAATGTGACCAGGTGTAGTTAACGGAGAACTCCAAGCCATAGCTGAGCCGTTTCTGAAGCGAAGCCTGCAAGGAGTTGTAGTTGGAGATTGCATTGTTTGTGCTGCCGCTGATGCCTTGATATTGTGTGTAAGGCCTTGCGTTGGTTGACCCCTTGGCATCATTGGGCCCGAGTTCACTTTCCGGTACCTGGTTGATGTCAACCGGGAAGGCCAAGTTGAATCCATGGCTTCCGACATAAGCAAGCTCAGCCATGAAGTTCGGGCTAAGCTGACGCTGAACATCCAGGTTCCACTGATAAATTTTGGGCACCGGCGTGTGATATTGGTTGTAACTTACAGCTTGTCCATTAAATGCTGTCGGGTCTGTAGAAGCAGCGATATAGAGCGAGTTGACGCTTTTCCCACCCGCACCCTGATAGTTTGTATTTCCGTCCGATGACAGCAAAACGACAGGCAAGACGCCGTTAGTTGTATCCGAATAACTTCCTTTGGAGCCGAAAGCCGCGCCAAGGCCAGTACCGTACGTGTCCGTGCTCAAGATGTAGGCATACAAGCCGAAGCCGCCACGGATGGTTGTGCTGGGTGTTATGAGATAAGAAAAGCCCACTCTGGGGAGAAAAGTATTCCACATGGATGCCTGCAACGAAGTACGGCCATTTGCGGCTGTAGAGCCATACCACATGGCACCCGATGAGAGGGATGCCTGGTTATATACCAGAGGGTCAAAGACCATCTCATTGCCTTTGACTTCAGACCATCCGGTCATTCCCTGATAGCGAAGTCCAATATTCAAAGTGAATGACGGGCGCACTTTGTAACTGTCCTGAATGAAGAGCTGCGGGCTCTTTAAGCGTCCGCCAAACTCGGGTGTGACCTGTGCCGACCAACTCTGAGCCTGTCCCAGAAGAAAATCAGCGACGCCCAAACCTGTGGTGCTACTGGTTCCCTTTGTTGAGGCTGTATATGCGCCGGAGAATTGCATGGTGCCGCCGTTGATGTTGCCGCTGCCACCGGTAGAATTGATTTGTTCAATCAGGAATTCGCCGCCTGCGTGCAAGACATGCTTACCGCGCGTGATAGTGAATACATCGGATGGATCGTAAACGAACTGCTTTTGAGCTTCATTGACAGCCGGTTGCAGTGTGTATTCACTGTTCACGCCAATGGTAGGAAAGATGTCGGCCTTAGAGAACTGCCATCCGAGTGAGGTGGGGAATCCCCTGTTCAACGAGTAAGGTTCAACATAGTAGAACTCCTGGGTAAATCCAAGTCTTGCCTCATTGACTTTGTTATTCCCAATCGTCCACACATCGGAGATTTGCGCGTTGTTGTGACTGCCATCTTGATGCTGGCAGTTAATTGGACAGATGCCCTGATTGAGGTTGAGTTGAGGGGCGTCACCTTCGGTTTCAGAAATAGTAAGCCTGTGATTAGGTGTTACGTCGTAATCGAGGCGGCCAAAAAATGCCGTGACCGTGGAAGTGCTGGGCACATTGTAAAAGTAGTTGTTCGTCGGGATGCCGTTGACGACGGTCGGCGTATTGTTGGGAGTCGGGTAGAAGGCGGCAATCGCCTTAGCAACAGTGTCAATCATTGACTCAGGAATCTTGTTTCCATTGCCGTATTCGCTGGCAAAGGACAGACGGTGTACAACACCGCTGGAGTCGATAGTCTGAGTGGTAGGGTCATAGATTGTAGGCATGCCAGTGAAGTCACCGCCAAGCATGGCTGCCGTGGGTACAGTAATGAAACCGTTTGCAGCTCCTCCGTGATTGAGGGTTTTGTCAAAATCGAAGAAGAAGAACATTTTCTTCTTCAGGACTGGGCCACCAACATTGAAGCCAAAATTGTTGTAATGCAAAATGGGAACACTGGCAGTGGCACCGAAGGAATAGGGAGCTGCATTGAGCGCGTTGTTCTGAAAATACTCGTATCCCTTGCCATGAAACTGGCTGCTTCCACTCTTGGTGATCTGGTTATAAATGACGCCGCCGATACCATATTGCGCGGAGAAGGAGGAGTCATTGACCTGCACTTCAGCGATAGTTTGAAAAATTGAGACATCCGCATTTTCACTGCCCGGCAAAGTGGCTGTGGCGCCGTCATTGAGAATATTGCTGTAAGCCAGGTTTCCGTTGACCGCGGTGTGTTGACCAGAGTTAACGGGACTGATGCTTTTCTTGGTGTAAGGAACTCCGGATGCGCCCGGCAGAAGGACGATAAAGTTGGTCCAATTTGCCCCGATTTGCGGCAGTTGCTCAAGGTTCCTGCCAGTCAGCGTGGTCGATTGATCGCCACTTTCACTTTGCAACAGTGGAATGTCCGCGTGGACAACAATCTCCTGCTCGGTTGAGCCGATCTTGAGTTGAACATTAACAGTCGATTCACCGACCATAATGGAGATGGGACCGCGCACATACGTGGCAAAGCCCTGCTTCTTAAATGTGAGCGTGTAGTGATCCGGCACGATCGATCCCGTTTCATAGAGACCGGAATCGTTGGTTACATAGGTGCGACTGACATTTTTGTCGACATCGTCGAGAGTGATAGTCACACCCGGCACCAGTGCGCCATTGACGTCCGTGACTGTGCCGCGAATATCACCTGAATTAGTGTTTTGAGCATGCGAGCTAATGCTCGAAAAGATCATCAGTAGTGACAACAGCAGCAGCATTTCAAGTTTGCGATAAGATGCGAACGTTGCCAACGTTCTGTATTGGTTGTTCCAATTTGATCTTGCTGAGTGATTCATGTCCCTGCCTCCATCAATTTTCTCTAATTGACCGTTGTCCGTGTTGACTCGTCTTAAACTGCCCGCTCTGCTCCCTGCAGTAACAAATGCGCGGAGTGCAGTTTTCAAGTCACTAGATACACGCGGTTCGATTAGGCAACCATACTCAACACGGCAAGCAAACCTTTGGAAGTGACTGAATGTCACGGTAACGCTACCGTAATCACGGGGTGTGCGGGTTACGTGGGACCTTATGTTTAACAAGAAGATACGCGCCATAACCGGTAACAATTCTTGCTAATCTTCTACTGCATCGCAGATAATGGCTGATTGTAGAGGAGAGTTGCTCTTGGCAGATTTTAACGGCAGTCGTATTTCTGCAGAGGAAAGCACACAAGCTCTTCTCAATGATCCTCGCTGGCAGGTTGCAGAAAGAGCATCACAGAGTCAGGAGCTATGCCGGGCAACGCAACTGCGCGCAATCCTACTATATATAGTTCGTCAGGCCATTCTTGCGCCGGAAGAACAAATACACGAATTCGATATTGCACATCGAGTCCTGGGCCGGCAGGATGATTTCAACCCGCTGGACGACAACATTGTCAGGGTTCAGATGACGCGTTTGCGGAAGAGGCTGGATGCTTATTTTTCTACTGCTGGCAAGGATGAAGAATTCATCATTTCAGTACTTCCAGGAAGTTATAAAGCCGTCTTTAGCCCGCGCAAAGAGCTGCCGCAGGAGAGAATTCAAGAGAATGAAATCGGTAGTAGCGCAGATGTCATAGTCGATACGGAAGTGATGCCCGCTGTTTTTGAGAAACCTGCGAAGGCAAAGAGTTTTTATCTGCGTTATCTGCTGATAATTGCTGTTGCACTGGCACTCGGATATTTCGGCGGTGACCACGTTTGGTCTATAACGAACCGTAGCCAGGCTCCGGCTACCATTTCAAACCCGCTGATTAGACAAATTTTTACCCCACATGCAGTTGTCAACGTAGTGGTGGCCGATGCCGCACTAGTCCTGCTTCAGGATGCTGTTCACAGTGATATACCATTGTCCGAATACCTGGATCACAGCTATCCCGACAGATTGCTGGATACGATCAATAATCCAGACCTGAAAACAACGCTCAAAGCAGTCACACACCATAGTTTGACAAGCCTGAATAATGTGGATGTAGCAGAACGATGTTCTCATTGGGGCACGATTTCCGGATCGAAGGTCTATATACGATATGCGCGATATATGCATGTACGCGATTTTGAGCAGGGTAATTTTGTCATCGTCGGAAGCAGACGCTCTAATCTCTGGACAAGCCTCTTTGAAGGCAATTTGAACTTTTACCTTGAAGAAGACCCGGCCACGCACACCTTCCATTTCAGAAATCGAAAGCCGAAGCCAGGTGAACCGCAGATTTATGAAGCGCAATACGAAGGTTCAGGAGTTCATATTGGCTATGTGGATATTGCCATTCTGCCTAATCTGACTGGCACCGGTACGGTTCTGCTTTTTAATGGCTTGCGCATGGAAAATAATGAAGCGGCCTCCAATTTGATATTTGACAGTGAAGTCCCCGATTCATTGAAACATACATTGTCCACAATTTCCGCCACATCTAAAACGGAAATATTGCTTCGAGTTCGTAGTATCGGTGGAGCGGAAAATGGATGGGAAGTTGTGTCTATCCACTCCTCGAATTAAGCAGAGGCAGATTCGATCTGCATTGTGTACATCTGATAAATCACTAAATTTCACGAAGCGTTCTCGCTTTAGCCTTGTGCGAAGATCTGGATGGAATCATTCAGGTGTAAGTTGGCTCTTGTTGCGCAGCCATCACTGGAGAGAGGCTTACATAGCATAGAGGTGAAATCGTTCGCGGGCTACAGTGCCCCATTGTCTGAACTGTTTTGCTCATTATGAATTCAGCGGATTGCGGAAGTAAGCGATGTAAACAAAGAAATCATTGACAAAACTTTAGGTTAAAGATAATTATCATAGGCAGCCTCAATCGATTCTTCAGCACACCAAACATATGCAGGCATGGGCCAGCGGAAGACCACCGTTGCGCGCCGGACTCTGAATTCCGACCAAAATTTACGAAGTCCACTGCTAATGAAACCCACAATTTTAGGAGAAGCCATGCAGCTTACTTGGATAGGACGGTACGTTTTCAGCGCATTGAACAGTGGAGCCAACGAATCTCAGAAACAGGCAGCGACTCGCCGTCACGTCGTGAATCGACTTTTTGTGATACTGCTGGCCGTAGTAGCCTCCTCAATACTTGCCGGGTGCGGGGGGAGCGCCTCAAAGACTGTCACACTGGAGGCCGCACCGTCCACAATATCGATCACGCCCGGAGGAGCACCCCAGGCGATGACCGTGATCGCCGTACCGGCGAACGGGTTTTCGAGCCCCGTGCAGGTTACGCTGAGTACACTACCCACTGGAGTCACGGCAACGCCTTCTACGCTTACTTTAACGCCTGGGACGCTGGGGCAAATCATGCTGTCGGTCGCTTCCAACGCCACACCGGGAAGCACGAAAATCACACTGACAGGAACAGCGAGTACATTGACGCAGAATGCGACTTCCATTTTGGCAGTGGGTGCACTTCCGCCACCTATGACCTCGGCAACGTTGAGCAATACGTTTTTTGACTTCGGCGACAATCTGGTTAACAATCCGCTGACGCAGACTGTGGCCGTGGTGACCAATACAGGCCCAGACACACTAACGATGAATCCGGTTTTGACGGGCGATGCAAGCTACGTGATCGTGGCCAACCAATCGTGCGGCGCGACACTGGCGCCTGCTGCTACCTGCAATATGGTTCTCAGCTACGATCCTTCCGTTGCGTCGGCGCCGAATGAGCAGAATGCGGTTCTGAATATGGGCTTTGGTGACGTTTCGGCAGCAACGCCACAAACGGTGTCAATCACCGGAACTTCGGCGATGATGCCCACTGGCACGGTGACAGCCACGGATAATCCCCAGGTAGCTCTTTACACCATGACACTTCCGTTCCCGGGCAGCATGACGGTGCAGTTTGGTCCGACAACGGGGTACGGGCTCAATACGTGGTCGCAATCGACGGATACGGCAGGCGGCACGGTGAGCATTTTTGTAGCGGGTATGAAGGCCAGCACTTCTTACCACATGGCAGCGACAGTTCAGTTTTCAAACGGCATTACTGCGACCGACACGGACCATACCTTTACGACGGCAGCGATACCTTGGAGTTTCAATCTCAACCTGACGACCACAACCACCCAAGGCATGACGCCGCAATCGGGGCTTGAGTTGTTGAACCCGTTGAGTGGCGTAGTTGTGACGGATCTCTCCGGCAACATTCTGTGGACATATCAAGATCCGAGTGACGGAAAAGTTGAATTCATGCAGGGCGTGAAGATGTTGCAGAATGGCGATATTCTCTTGAACATTGGTGTCTCGAATGCAATCCCGCTGCAGGGCTCGATCCCCCCAAATGCATTTGTTGAAATACGCGAGGTGAACCTGGCCGGGGACACGGTGCGGGAAATAACGATGAACGACCTGAATTCGGAACTGGCCACTGCCACGTGCGATGAATGCCATGTCACACTTCAGACCTTTCATCACGACGTGACTCCATTACCGAATGGCCATTGGCTGCTGCTGGCCAATACTCTCAAGTATCTGTCGAGCACGACGACACCGCCTTTGACAAATGCACCTCCAGAGACCGTCCTGGGGGATGTGATTATAGATCTGGACCAGAATCTGCAACCCGTGTGGGTATGGAACGAATTCAATCATCTGGATCCCAACCGGCACCCCATGAGCTTCCCTGACTGGACGCACACGAATGCCATCATTTACTCGCCGGATGATGGAAACATATTGGTTTCGATCCGGCACCAGAACTGGGTGATCAAAGTGGACTATGAGGACGGAACCGGCGACGGGAATGTCTTGTGGCACCTTGGCGAGGGCGGCGACTTCACGCTGGCCGGCGGAACGGATCCAACTGACTGGCAATACGCGCAGCATGGACCTTCGTTCTTCAGTCCGAACCCGAGCGGCGTCTTCTCCCTGGGATTGATGGACAATGGAGACGACCGCCTGTTTCCTTCAGGCGTGACTTGTGGGGCCCAGGGAGCACCACCGTGTTTGTATTCGACGGTTCCGGTTTTCCAGATCAATGAGACCGGGAAAACTGCGACGTTGACCTTCCATCAGATCATTCCAGCCGCACAATACAACCTCTGGGGCGGAAACGCAGAGCAACTCGCGAATGGGAACGTGGAGTACGATCTCTGTGGCGTTGGTTCCAACTCGTATGTAAATGAGGTTACGCAGGAAGCTAATCCCCAGACGGTTTGGAACATGACTTCCACTGGTGTGAATCTGTATCGTGCATTTCGGATTCCGAGCTTCTACCCTGGTGTGCAATGGTAGTTTGATTCGCCACGGCTGAGACATGAAGCGATTTCGCTTCATGTAGAGCAGTGCTTCAGTCTGCATGAAGTTTTGGTGATCGTGTCGGGTGGCTTTTTCTGCGAAAGAAGCCACCTGAGGCGAAGTGAATCATTTTCATCACAATGCGTGGTTCAGGCAAACCTGTGTGAAGATCGGCGGACAACGACGCAGCGGTACTGCATCTGATCAATTCGCACGGCTTTAGAAATTTGCAGATGACCAATACGCCTCCACCGCATCGTATGCAGATGGCCTAATACCCGGTAGGCCCGGCAAGGCGAGCAAGTTTACAGATTAAGCCAAGTGTCTCTTCAGTGAAGGGTTAACTGCTTTTAGTTTTAGCGCATCGCGTTGAATCTTGTTTTGGTATACGATCGATTCTCTTCTCAACCTGATAGCTAAACCTGCCTCGGGTTGAATCTCGGGTTGAAGATTTTGGAAGTACGACTACTAAGCTATTGATAAATATGGTAGGCACGACTGGACTCGAACCAGCGACCTCTTCCGTGTCAAGGAAGCGCTCTAACCAACTGAGCTACGCGCCTGCGTTTGGATTCTTTATTCATCGCGCCCTGTAGTTGATTCCCAATAGGAGCAATTCATTTATTTTAGCAGGAATTCAGCCTCGAAGCGAAATCTTAAACGCCTGCGGGCAAACTAGCAGTGAGATTCTTCCTAGTCTGAGTTCAGCGATCTCGGTTATGATCATGCCCATAGAAATTTTCGCTCTTTGGGTTAGCTCCCTATTGGAGTTCTTTTGAAAGTCGCTGCCTTGAACGCGTTAAGCACTGCTCCGAATTTGTTGACAATTCTGAGAATTTGTCTGGCGCCGTTTCTGGTTGCGGCGATTCTGCAGCGTCGTTTTGAGGTAGGGCTGGCGCTCTTTATTGTGGCGGGATTGACGGATGCGTTAGATGGTTTGCTGGCGCGGTGGCTCAAGCAGAAGACAACCCTGGGCCAGTATCTGGACCCAGTTGCCGACAAACTTCTTCTGAGTACGCTTTTTGTGGTGCTCTCGCATTTGGACTTGATCCCGCTCACAGTGACAATCCTTGTGCTGGGGCGTGATGTAGGAATTCTGGTGGTGGCGGCAATTCTCTATGCAGCCGCCGGGATGCGCAATTTTGAACCCGGATTGTTTGGCAAGGCAAGCACAGTCGCGCAAATTGCTGCCGTGGCCTTTGTGCTCTTTGGGCAGGTTTATCAGGCAAATTGGGTGACCTGCTCGCGTACCATTGCACTGGACGCAACCGTTGTACTGGCCATTCTCTCAGGCTTGCAGTATGCATGGAGAGCGGGCCGCCGGCAGACGCCGGCAACGCACACTTAATCAGAGTAATTTAGATAGAAGAGAGTACCCGCTCAGCCTTCGTCCAGATCATCAGCCTCAACAGTGGGAGTTTTCTCTTCAATCTCCATATCGTTAAATTCATCAGAATCAAAAACTTCGCCGCACTCTATGCACTCGACAAACTCGCTGTCTTCGTGCCTTGAGACGATGCGTACCTTGGGGTGTTTGCAGGGAATCGACATGTGTCCTGTGTGCCTGTTGAAATCCTTCTATGGGGCAAATTGTACCTATAAATGGCTTTAACTTAAAGCAGAAACTTGTCATTTCTAATGAATTTTTTGAAGTTTTCTTCTCTCTGCATGAACAATTTACCAAGATTAACCCCGATGACTTGCATATCGAACAGAATCGGTCGTATACTTAATTACGACCTAAGCGGTCGGATATTCAAATGCTCAAGCTCACTAAAAAAGCGGACTACGGGTTGATCGCACTGAAGTACCTGGCCGAGCATCCTGAAAAGACGGCGGTCAGCGCGAAAGATGTGGCTGATGCATACGGAATTCCTGCGCAACTGCTAGCCAAGATTTTACAGCAACTGACCAAGTCAGGGCTGTTGAAGTCGCATGCAGGAATGAACGGTGGCTATGCATTGGCGCGTGACCCGGGGAAGATCTCGACCTTCGAAGTGATTCTGGCGATTGATGGCCCTTTCTTCATCACCAGTTGCACCAAGGGCGCTAAGGATTGCGAGCTGAGTCATAATTGCACCATCAAGGAGCCGCTGGCACGCGTCAATGACACAATCGCCGGCGTGCTCAAGAGCATCAGTATTAGTGACCTGACCGATCATGAGTCGGCTGAGGGTCATGCGGGCGATATTGCCAAAATTGGTTTGGTTTCTTTATCAACACATGTGGTGGAGGCGAAATGAGCAAGATTGAGAGTAATGTGGCAGTTCCGGCAGGAGTTCAGTTGCCGATTTATATGGATAACCATGCAACCAGCCAACTGGACCCTCGGGTTCTAGAGGCGATGATGCCCTACTTCACAACGAAGTTTGGCAATGCCGCTAGCCGCAATCATAGTTTTGGGTGGGAAGCTGAGCAGGGTGTTGAGACAGCGCGTGAGCAGATTGCAAGTTTGATCGGCGCGACGGCGAAAGAAATCATCTTCACTTCAGGTGCGACGGAATCAAACAACCTGGCGCTGAAGGGCGTTGCGGAGATGTACCGCGAGCGCGGCAACCACATCATCACCCAGGTCACTGAGCACAAGGCTGTTCTAGATACCTGCAAGCGTCTTGAGAAGCAGGGCTTCCGCGTCACCTATCTGCCCGTGAAAGCCGATGGTCTGATCGACATGGAAGACCTGAAGCGCGCCATGGATGACAAAACAATTCTGGTCAGCATCATGTGGGCGAACAATGAAATTGGCGTTCTTCAGCCGATCGCAGAAATCGGCAAGCTCTGTCATGAGCGCGGCGTCTTGTTCCACACAGACGCGGTGCAGGCTGTGGGCAAGGTTCCCGTGAATGTGATTGCAGACAATGTGGATCTGCTCTCGCTCTCCGGTCACAAAATCTATGGTCCCAAGGGTGTTGGCGCGTTGTATGTGCGCCGCAGAAATCCGCGCGTGCAGGTTGCCGCGCAAATAGATGGTGGCGGACATGAGCGCGGCATGCGTTCTGGCACGCTCAATGTTCCCGGCATTGTTGGTTTGGGAAAGGCTTGCGAGATTGCGCAGCAAGAAATGGCGGCAGAAGCAAAACAGTTGGCTCACCTGCGCGATCGCCTGAAAGCGAAGCTCGAGTCAGAGCTCGACTACATTCACGTCAACGGTTCGATGGAGCATCATCTGCCCGGCAACTTGAACATGAGCTTTGTCTATGTTGAAGGTGAGTCGCTGCTGATGGGCATTCACGAGATTGCTGTTTCGAGTGGCTCGGCATGCACTTCGGCGACGCTCGAGCCATCGTATGTTCTGAAGGCGCTCGGACTCGGCGACGATGTTGCGCACAGCTCGATTCGTTTTGGAATCGGGCGCTACAACACCGAAGCGGAAATTGATTACACCGCCGCAAAGGTGATTGATGTGGTCAAGAAACTGCGCGAGCTTTCACCGCTCTACGAGATGGTGAAAGACGGCATTGACCTGAGCAAGATTGAGTGGGCCGCGCACTAAGTTTTGCGCGACAGAAACGAGAACTTCAATGTTTGTAGAGATGCAGAACGAGTGGGCGGTTGAAGCCGAGAGGCGCAGACAATGGGCCGTTTACCAGTCGTTGATCGGCATTGGAATTGCAATCTCCGCGCTGTTGGTTTTGGTTTTGCAGAGATCGTCGAAGCAATAAAAGAATTTTTTAGGGATTGCGGCTTCCCCCGCAGTTTTGAAAATGAAACACGAATTTAACTGCGGCTTCCCCCGCACAAAGGAGTACGACAATGGCATACAGCGAGAAAGTGATTGAGCACTACAATAATCCACGCAACGTGGGCCAGCTCGACAAGAGCTCAACCGAAGTTGGTACGGGACTTGTCGGCGCGCCGGAGTGCGGTGACGTCATGCGTTTGCAGATTCGCGTGAACCCTGAGACGCAGATCATTGAAGAAGCCAAGTTCAAAACCTTCGGCTGCGGCTCGGCGATTGCAAGTTCATCGCTTGCCACCGAGTGGGTGAAGGGCAAAACCGTCGAGCAGGCGCTCGAGATCAAGAACACCGAGATTGTGAAGGAACTGGCTTTGCCGCCAGTCAAGATTCACTGCTCGGTCCTCGCCGAGGATGCGATTCGCGCAGCCATTGGCGACTGGAAAAAGAAGAACAACGTTGCGGAGACGGCTGAAGCGGTTGCGCACTAAGGCAATCGCTCTTCAGGCATGAGTGAGAAAAAATCATGAGCAGCACATTAGTTAGTATCGGTAATCCGGGAAATGAGGCCACAGGCATTGCGGCTATACAAACGCCCGCTAGCCCTAAGCCTCCTGCCTCCGGCATTGAAGTGACGGAACGCGCCATCAAGCGCATTCGCACTGCAATGACCAAGGAAGGCATCTCGCCTGAAGCGGGTGGACTGCGCCTTGGCGTCCTCGGCGGCGGTTGCTCGGGCCTCTCGTACTCCATCAAGTTCGATACTCAGCCTCGTGAGCGTGATCGTATCTTCACATACGACGGCGTGCGCGTTTTTGTTGACCCCAAGTCTTTTCTTTATTTGAACGGCATGACCCTCGACTACGAAGAGACGCTGATGCGCCAGGGTTTCAACTTCATCAATCCGAACTCGTCGCGTTCCTGCGGATGTGGTTCCTCGTTTTCGTCTTAAGTTGTCAGACTAGCTGTGGCAATTTGTACGCGCGTCTTTAAAGTTAGGTCGCAATCATGAGTCCATTGAAAGTTTTGAATTCCGATTCAACGGCAGTGCCCGTTGTCTGTTGGTCGTGCGCGGTTGCGCACAACGAGTCGACGCTTTTTTGCACGGCGTGCAGCAAAGTTCAGCCGCCTCCGGGCGTTGATTATTTTCAGGTTTTCAATCTGCCGCGTCATTTGCAGATTGATCTCGCATCGCTCGAACAGGAGTTTCACAAACTCAGTCGCAAGCTGCATCCCGATCGTTTTGCGCGCGCCACTGAAGCTGAACGCGAGTTCAGCCTCGCTGACACTGCGCTGATCAATGATGCCTATCGCACTCTGCGTGATCCAGTTCGCCGGACTGAGTACCTGCTCAAGCTTGAAGGCGAAGAAATTGGCGAAGAGCATGCCGGCCACAATACAGGCAACGCTGAGCGCACATCACGCGTTCCGGCCGATCTGCTTGAAGAAGTTTTTGAATTGAACATGCAACTCGACGAGTTGCGTGAAGGCGATCAAAAAGATCCTGCCTTGTTGAGTGAAGTTGGTGCGGCTGGTGAAAAATTTTCCGGCATGTTGAATGAGCTCGACGGAAACTTGCAACATCAATGGGCGCTCTGGGATGACGGCGATGCGGCAACGCGCACTGCGGCTCAGAAGCAAATGGTTGCACTGCTCGATCGCCGCCGCTAGCTGGACAATCTGCTGCGCGACGTAAAAAAAGTTTTGGGAGCGTAAAGAGAATCATGGCGGAAGGACGCGTAGTTGGAATCGATTTGGGGACCACGAACTCCCTCATAGCCTACATGCAGGGAGACTCGCCGGTTGTGATTCCCGGCGTCGACGGCTCAAACCTTGTGCCCTCGATCGTCGCGCTGGACCCCATGCCCGCCGATGGTTCGCGGCCTACGGTCACCGTAGGCAACACCGCGCGCAAGGCGCTCATTGAAACGCCTGAGCGTGTGATTTATTCAGTCAAGCGGCTCATGGGGCGCGGTGTCAGCGAAGTTCAGGCCGAGCTCAAGCTTTTTCCATTTCGATTAGCAGCAGATGTCGATGCCGCCAATCCAAATGAAGTTCCGCGCATTCAACTCGGCGAGATGACCTTCACTCCGCCAGAAGTTTCCGCTTACATTTTGCGACAGTTGAAGCGCAACGCGGAAAGATTTTTCGGCGCGCCGGTAACCCAGGCCGTCATCACTGTCCCCGCCTACTTCAACGATGCGCAACGCCAGGCCACCAAGGACGCTGGTCGCATGGCCGGCCTTGAAGTTTTGCGCCTGGTCAATGAGCCAACAGCGGCCGCCCTTGCCTACGGGCTCGATCGCGAGAAGGAGGGCGTGATTGCGGTCTACGATTTTGGCGGAGGCACATTCGACATCTCCATTCTCAAATTGAAGGACGGAATTTTTGAAGTTCTCGCTACCAATGGCGACACACACCTTGGCGGCGATGATATTGACAATCTGCTTCTCGCAATCGCGCTCGACGAAATCAGGAACGACTACGGAATCGATTTGCGTCCACACGCGGACGCGGTTCAGGCCCTGCGCAAGGCCGTGATCGAAGCAAAGATTGAACTCTCATTCAAAGACACAACGCACTTTGATATTGAGCTGCCCAATGGAACACGCTACCAGCGTGAAATTCCTCGCGCGGTCTTTGAAGATTTGATCAAGCCGATTCTCGAACGCACTGCAGTTCCCTGCAAGCAGGTGATTGCTGATGCCGGAATCAACCCTGAAGAAATTGGCGAAGTCGTTCTCGTAGGCGGTTCGACAAGGATTCCAGCTGTGCGCAGACAAGTCGACGCGATCTTCCACTTGAGCACACGCGGAAAAAAGCCGCACACAGAGTTGAATCCCGATGAGGTGGTCGCTCTCGGAGCCGCGGTTCAAGCGGAGATTCTGGGTGGTTCGGCAAAATCGACAGAGGACATGCTGCTCCTTGACGTGACACCGCTCTCACTCGGCATTGAAGCGTTGGGTGGGGTTGTGGCACGCATCATTCCCCGCAACTCAACGATTCCTGCTTCAGCAACGGAGCACTTCACGACCGGTGTTGACGGCCAGACGAATGTTGCGATCCACGTCCTTCAAGGCGAGCGCGAACTGGCCACAGATTGCCGTTCACTGGCGCGCTTCGACCTCAAGGGAATTCCGCCGATGAGTGCGGGAATGCCGCGCATTGAAGTGAAGTTCCTGATTGCTGCAGATGGAATTCTGCATGTCTCCGCGCGCGAACAACGCAGCGGCAAAGAAGCGCAGATTGAAGTCAAACCAACGTATGGCCTGACCGACGAACAGGTCGAGAGCATGATTCTCGATTCCTTCGACAACGCCGAAGCAGATTTCGCCAAGCGTTTGCTGATTGAAGCGCGGCTTGAGGCGGAGACGATACTCGCCGCAGTGGAACGCGCGCCGCAGCATCCAGCATGGCAAAAACTCACTGAAGACGAGAAGCTGACGATTGATGCGCTCAAGAGTGTTTTGCAAATTGTGTCAACAGGCGAGGATGCGAATGTGATTCGCTCTGCGACGGTGAGCCTGGATCAGGCAACGCGCAGATTTGCAGAGCTCATGATGGAAGAGGCCGTGACCAGCGCGATTCGCGGCAAGACGATGGACAAGGCCGGCGAAGATCTGGGCGATGAGATTCAGGCACCGCACCCGATGGCCGCGGCAGAGTTCAAGTAAAACCGAATTCAAGTAGATTTTTTCAGCAGTAGCGCGAGGAGAGAAAAAATGAGCAGCGCCAAGACCACAAATATTGCACCCGATAAGTTAGTGCGAGTCACCTTTGAACCAGAAGGCAAGACAGCGGAATTTGAATTCGGCACCTTGCCTTATGAGCATCATGGCAAACCGATGTCCTTCCTCGATGTGGCGGAGAATTTTGATATTTTTCTCGACCACGCATGCGGAGGATCCTGCGCATGCACCACCTGCCACCTGCATATGAAGCAGGGCGCGGAGGGAATCAGCGAGTCCGAGGACCTGGAACTGGACCGCCTGGAGACGGCGGCAGGCATCGAGCTCAACTCGCGCCTGGGTTGCCAGGCCGTGATTACCAGGCCGGGGAATTACGTCGTCGAGATTCCTGCCTGGAATCGCAACTATGTTTCCGAAGGCAAGCCGCTGACGCTCGCTGAAAATAAGTAATTCTACTGCTGCCGTTTTTCCGATAATAGCCGAGGAGATTCCCAATGGCCCGCGAAATTCACTGGACCGATGCTGAAGAAATTGGAATTCAACTGCAGGAAAAATTTCCTGACGTCGACCCTTGGACGGTTCGCTTTACAGATCTGCACGCTCGCGTCGTCGAGCTAGAAGGCTTTGCCGATGATCCGCTGAAGTCAAATGAATCGCGGCTTGAGGCAATTCAAATGGCCTGGCATGAAGAGTGGGTAGATGCTCAGGGCTAATGCCATCGGTCTTCATATTTATCGCGCTCACTCCAACTGAATGCTCCCTTGAAGTGTTGAAACTCCGCAGCACGACCAGAAATCAAGTAGACACACAAAATATCAAAGCGCACTCTCGGCTTATTGTTCGCATTGAATTGCTTCAAGTAACTGCGCGCCATCTTCCGCAAAGTTTTGCGCTTGTATGCAGTGACGGTTCGTTCTGCGGGTGAACTGTCATGCGCGGTTCGCGTCTTCACCTCAATGAAGCAGAGCGTATTGTCCTTTATCGCGATTAAATCCAGGTCGCCGCGAATCTGTTTTGCCTTCCAGCGACTGGCGAGAATGCTGTAACCTTCGTTGCGGATAAACACGGCTGCTGCTTCTTCACCTTTGATTCCCGTTTGCAAATGTTCCGGCCCTTCGTCGGCATCTCTGCCAACTCCGGCAATTCTTCTGAGCAAGTTGAGAATGAAATCCATCATTGCGTAGTGAATCGAAGTTATCACAAAACAATGCTGCACAAAAAAGCGGGAGCCTTCAATCTTGAAGACTCCCACTTTAAATTTACTGAAATACTTCCTACTTGGTTTTTGCCTTTGCGTGATCTGCTTCCACAAGCGTCAGCACCTCTTCAAGAATGTCGAGTGCGACAGTGGCTTCATCTTCACTGGTGATCAGCGGAGGACAGAGGCGGATGGTGGTTTCTCCGCAGCCGAGAACTAGAAGCCCGCGCTCGAATGCAAGAGTCTCAATGCGATTGCGCAGTGCCGTCACTGGCTCACGCGTGACTTTGTCGCCGACGAGCTCAATGCTGATCATCAGACCGCGTCCTCGCACATCGCCAACGAGCGGGTGCGTTGCCTTCCAGCCATTGAGGCGCTCGAGCATCTTTCCGCCGACTTTGGCTGCGTTGGCGATTGCCTCGCGCTCCAGAATATCCATTGTCGCAAGAGCCGAAGCGATTGCAACCGGATTGCCGCCGAAAGTTGATGCGTGCGAACCGGGAACCCAATTCATGACCTCTGCGCGCGCCATACAGATGCCGAGCGGCATTCCGCTGGCAATACCCTTGGCCGAGCAAACGATGTCGGGATGAACGCCCGTATGTTGAATTGCCCACCACTTGCCCGTGCGGCCTGCGCCGGATTGCACTTCATCCGCAATGAGCAGAATTCCATGACGATCGCAGATGCCGCGCAGCTCCTGCATGAAGCGCGTGTGAGCAACAACATAGCCGCCCTCGCCCTGGATCGGCTCAACGATGATGGCCGCAACTTCTTCAGGAGGCAGAATGGTCTTGAAGAGCCGCTCTTCAATATAGCGCGCGCAGCCGAGCGCATACTCTTCCTCATCTTCGGGCTTACCTTTGAAGTGGCGATAAGCGTATGGATACGGCACATGCGTTACGCCCGGAATCAGCGGCGAGAAGCGGCGTTTCTGCTGAGGCTTCGATGCAGTCAGCGAGAGCGCGCCCATCGTGCGGCCGTGGAATGCGCCGAGGAAGGCGATGATGTTCTGACGGCCGGTGTGGTAACGCGCGAGCTTCATTGCGCACTCAACGGCCTCAGCGCCGGAGTTGCCATAGTAGAAGCGATGCGGTCCCGGCATCGGCGCGATCTTCGAGAGGCGCTCAGCCAACACGGCCATGCTCTCATAATAAAAATCAGTGCCGGACATGTGAATCAGCTCGGCTGCCTGCTTCTGAATCGCAGCAACCACCT
The DNA here is from genome assembly GCA_027364815.1 of Acidobacteriaceae bacterium. Classification (GTDB taxonomy): domain Bacteria; phylum Acidobacteriota; class Terriglobia; order Terriglobales; family Acidobacteriaceae; genus CAIMNN01. The sequence continues at coordinate 28,291 of DAHXOQ010000003.1, forward strand.
CTGGATGACAATGGCCGGTTGACGTGACAGCGATACCTGCGGCGAAATCAAGGAACTCGTTTCCATCAACGTCGGTAATGCGAATCCCCTTGCCGCTCTTGGCGACCAGCGGATAAGAGCGTGTGTAGCTTGGCGAGATCAGTCGGTCATCGGCTGCAACGGCGGCCTTGGCGCGCGGACCAGGCAGGGCACCGTGAATCTTTGGTCCAACCTTCTCATGTAATTCATTGACTGCTAATGTCTGGCTCATAATATTGCCTCCTCTGGCATTGGGTGGAGAGCAGCCCTGAATGTGGGGGCTGCAGTCTCTGTAATGAGGGATACCTGGCTCGTATGGGCTTCTGCCAGCGGATTTGAAACTGATGAAAATCAGATTCCGGAGCGATGCCTGCGAATGGAGTGGGAATCTTCGGCTGCGTAAAGCCTTAATCGCCGCCGAAGAGGCTCGGTCGGGTGAGGGTCGGCAGCACGCGCAGGTGGCGGCGTGGCCCGATTACGCGCGCACGGCTACGCGACCAGCGCTTGATGGCTGGAGGCAACGATCCGTGATGGAGCTGGAAGCTGCGCATAATTCCCCGCTGGCTCCAGAGTAGCACGCAGTTGGTCTTCCGGTAACCCCCCACAATGGTATGAATCCGCCCTGCATTGACTGCTGCGTGACAGCCACGCTCAATTTGGTAGCACTAAGGGTGAATCACCCGCCGGTAACGCCCACTCCGGCATTTGAAGAACAGCCTTTCACCCCTATGCTTTATGAGCGCACGTTGGGGTGAAAGGATGGGTACTCCGAATCAATTTAGCGATCGCCGTCTAAATCCCAACGGAAACCGAAAGTATAAGTCGGCTGATAATATTCGCGTTGAATGAAGTATTGTTGGCTGCCGTTGTAAAAACCGAAGACCTCGTTGTTGAGGTTCAGTCCCTGGAAAAGAAATTTCAAGCCATTGCGCACCCGGAAGCTAGCCTCTGCATCTGTCTGAAAGTGTGCAAACAGATAGAGGTCGCCGGCAGGCCCGCTGATGCCTCCCGCTCCCGCTCCGTTGGCATCGGTATACGCATACTGATAGATGTTTGGTCCGTTATAGGAAATGCCCCCGCGCATGGAGAGCCGTCCGTGATCATAGGATGGACTGATGTTCCACGTGCTCGGAGCCTGGCGCAAAAGAGCAGGCTTGTCGGTACGGTTGCCTGGGTTCACATTGGTGGCCTGCGAGGTGGCCCAACTGTAGTTGGCGTCGATCCCGATGCCGCCCAGCAAGCCGGGCAAGTAACTGAGGTGCTGCTGGAAGCTGAATTCAAGCCCGGCGATGTATGCGCTTCCCGCATTCGTGGCTTGACTCACGTAGCAGGTAGTCAGATTTGCAGCTGTACAGACCGGATCAGGCCCTGGCCCCTTCAGTTGATTGACGATTGGGTCAGAGAGGTTCTTGTAAAAAAATCCGCCGCGAATCAGCCCGATCGGATGCAGTGACCTTTCGTACAGCACATCAAAATCATTGGCGTGCTCGGGAATGAGTGCCGGGTTGCCAACGGTAACGGTGGGTGGGAAGGTGGATTGGTCGATGGATCGGGAGGCCGTCAGGAACTGGGGATCAGGTCGAGAAATGCCGCGCCCGTAGGCAAGCCGAAGATCCGAGTCCTGGTCCAGCTTCATCTGGATCGATGCGCTGGGCAGCGGGTCCACATACGAATTGTTGCCCTTCACCGACTCGGGAAACGGTGGACCTTTAACTGTCAGATCGACGCTGTACGTGTTGTCCAAGGTGCTCTCGAAACGGATGCCCGCGTACAGGCTGAATCGACCGAGGTCGAGAGTATTCATCAGGTAACCAGAGGTTATACGTTCGACGAGATCGAAGTTGTTGGTATTTCCCCCCGCGTTGGAACTCAGGGTGAAGGCACCCGGATTCGCTGCAAGATATGCTTTCGAGGCCTCCCAACTAATGCCAGGACCGTACTTGTATGCCCCATTGTAGTAGTTGCTGTTTTTGAAGTTGTCGACGAACAGATTCATGAATGTAGATCCGGCGCTTCCATCGGCTATGTTGGTGAACCAGTCGTTTTCGTAGGAGTCGTCGAATTTGTGTGCATTGCTCATCCACGCGCCGAACCGCAGGAGTCCGACGTGCGTGCCAAGTTTATAACTGCGACCCGACGACACTGATCCTTGCAGATTCAGTTGCGCGGTAATTCCATGGTTGGTGTCGGCGATCTCCGTCATTACGAAGTTCGACGGGTTGTAAAGCTCCGTAAAGCAATCCGAATTGAACTGAGGCAGATTCGGATCGGTAGCGCCAACATACTGGCAATTGCTGGAACTTGCCAGAGTTGGATTGTAGTTGAAACTGACAATGTTCTCACCGCCATTGATTGGGTTGCCGTTGCTCGCGCGCGCTACTGATGCTTCCCAGTTCAAACTCCACTTGCCGATCGAATGGTCACCGCCAAGAACTAGATCGGCGATCAGAAATTCTCCAAGGCGTCTTTCTGTATTGAATGTGTGCCCACCCGGCCCATTCACGGAGTTGAGTGTGGCCAGTGCGTAATCGTAGCGATGTCCATAATCAAGGAAATTCGAGAACAGGCTGCGAACCCAGAGCCTTGAATTGGGATTGACCTTGTATTCCAAGTCAAGGGCGAATCCAAAGCGCCGCCGATCATACTGATACTCGCGAATGTCCATATCGGTAAAGTTTGCAGGGCCGGCCTGGATTGCTGGCAATGGCTCAATGTCGTCAATGCCGCGCCAGTTATAATCGATCGCCCCGCTGAACATGACTCCGAGACGCTTGGCTGCGCCGAATCGCTTGCCTGCGGTCAAACTACCCTGCGTCACAGGAACCGTATTGATAATCGGAGTTAAACCTCCCAACCCGGTAATGGAGAGCGTTGGATGATCTCCGGCCATCTTCGTCTCGAGGTTCACCGAGCCGCCGATTGCGTCTCCAGGTTGATCTGCCTGCAGGGTCTTGTAAATCTGCACCGATTGCACAATATCCGCGGGAATGGTGTCCAGCTTGACCTGGCGCACACCACCCTCGGGCGATGGAACTATGATGCCATCGATTGTGAGATTGGCCAGGCGTGGCTCTGTTCCTCTGATCTGAACGTATTTGCCCTCACCCTCGTCACGTTCCAGAGTTACGCCCGGCAACCGGCCTACGGCATCCGCGATGTTAGCGTTGGGAAGGCTGGTGATGAGTTCGGCCGGCAGTACATCCAGAATATTTGGCGTGGTTAGCTCCAGGTTGATGGTTTCAGCTTCGCCGTGTGCCTGACCGGCAGTTACCAGTACTTGCTGCGACTCAGAAGCCACATGCATAACTACATCCATGCTTGTCACTTGTGAGTCTGTAACTGTCACACTCTTCTGATATGTGGAAAACCCGACATAGGATACTGTCAAGGTGTAGGTTCCAGGTGCAATTCCCCTTACGGTGTATTGTCCCTGACTTCCAGATACTGTGGATGCACCGAGGGGATTCAGTGAAATCCGGGCGCCCGGTAAGGCCCCCTGACTCGTATCGGTTACTGTACCGCTTAATGTGGCTGATTGAGCATTCGCTGTTGGATTCGTTAATACAAAGCAAATACACAAAAAGACAGCCAGAGTGGCTGACAGATATTCCCTGTTCATCACGACCTCACATGACTTTGATTTTTATGCTTTGATATAGCGGCTATTGTGTTCACCGCTCGCCGACCTGATTAACTAACTCTATTAACCTTAATCGCGAGTTTTGTGAACCAGTAATGAAAAGGTCGTGAATTGGAACTTAAGGACACTTTAACGTGCGAAGAATCTGTATTACAAGAAAGTCATCTCTACATTCTTCTTACCGTCGTACATCTATGTTATATGCATCTATGTTATATACATTTATGGCGGTTCGGTGGACTGATGTACTTCCGAACAAGCAGCCTGATATATCAGGCCAGCAAAAATTCAGTACAGGTGACGCGATAAGTTGGGTGTGTTAGTTAATCAAGCTTAGTTACTATCTCGGAGCGGTTGATGAGCGGTTATTAGTTAAGTCTTCAATTTTGGTTTCTGATGCTTGAGGAAGTCGGTTCATCTCTTGAGATAGGGGTCTAACTTCCGGGTTGCGCATGTGCTTTTGCATAAGCCAAATGATGCGCACACGGCTCAACAGCAATCGTTTGTCGCTCGCGCAAAACTCGCTTTGTGAACTGGTCGTGCTCAAGTGGCTCTACAGGGACCCAAGTTGCTTGTAATACGAACACGCATAACCACAGCCGTTCAGGTCAGCAGGTTATGCCTTTGGATATAGCTCAATTCATCAGTTTCATCATCAAATACGTGTAAGTCTCCGCATCTGTCTGCGCTTCCTGTTTCTTATCCGCGCCGGCTCCGTGTCCGCCTTCGGTGATCTCGTCGTAGTAGAAGGGCAGATGAAACTCCTCCATCTTCGCCGCAAACTTGCGCGCATGAACCGGCCCCACGCGGTCATCCTTGGTCGTCGTAAAAATCAGCGGCACAGGATAATGCACATCGGGCTTGAGCTGGTTGTATGGCGAGATAGATGCGAGAAACGCGCGCTCCTCTGGAATCTTGGTAGAGCCGAACTCACCCACCCACGATGCCCCGGCCGAAAGATGCTCATAGCCGAGCATATCCAGTAGCGGCACCTGGATCACCACCGCATTCCACATCTCCGGATGCTGCGTAAACTCCACGCCCATCAGCAACCCTCCGTTCGATCCGCCAATAATTCCAAGACGGCGCGGCGAGGTAATCTTGCGCGCGACCAGGTCAGCGCCCACCGCATAGAAATCGTCATAGATGCGCTGGCGGTGCGTCTTCAATCCAGCATCATGCCAGGCGGGCCCAAACTCACCACCACCGCGAATGTTTGCCAGTACATAGATTCCACCATGCTCCAGCCACAGTTTGCCACGAACGGCATTGTAGTAAGGCGTCATTGAAACTTGAAATCCGCCATACGCATTCAGCAATGTAGGATTGTTTCCGTCATAGACGATGCCCTTGCGATGCACGACAAAATACGGAATTTTAGTCCCGTCTTTCGAGGTTGCCTCCAGTTGTTCAACGACCATATTCGACGCATCAAAAAGCGGCCTCTGAGTCTTGATTTGGCGTAGCGACCCATCTCCCGCATCGCCGAGCCATATCGATGCGGGCGTCAGAAATCCATCCAGGTTGATTGTGAAGCGATCATTCATCTGATCGGTAGTGCCTATGTTAATCGTCTGATTATCAGGCACTGGCAGCTTGGTGCGCGTCCACTGACCATCCTTGCCAAAGCTGTAGAGATACGCCCGTCCCTGCACATGCTCAAGCGTCGTGATCAACAAATGATTGAGCGTCGTCGAGACGCCTTGCTGAAACTCGTCGGCAGTAGGCGCAAAGATGATTGTCGGTTTCAGATGTTCAGGATCTTTTTTCACGGCTTCAAGAGAAAGCGAAAGCACCGACCCCTGCGCATAACTTTTCGTCTGCCCTTCCGGCGTCCAATCTTCATTGATGGCGACGATCAACTGATTGTCGAGCACACCTGTGATCCCTGCCTTCAGCGGCAATGCAATCTTCTTCACTCTATCCTTCAAGAGCAGGTAAGTTTCATTCTCAAAAAATGTCAGCGCGCGTTGAATCACGATTGCCGTGTGACCTTTGCCATCATTCAATGCTGCCGGCGTAACTGACATGTCCTTTGTCTCGCCGCGATAAACTTCCCTCGCCATTTTCAACGGCTCGCCACGCTTCCAGATACGCACTTCAATCGGATAACTGGATTCGCTCATCGTCCCCGGACCCCAGTCGCGCGCCACGGCCAGTGTGTCCTTATCAATCCAGTCCACATTCTGCTTGCCCTTGGGCAAATCAAATCCACCTTCAATAAACTTGCCGCTCTTGATGTCGATCTCTCGCAGCGTCACCGCGTCTTCACCGCCCACGGAGAGCGCCACCAGGCAGCGTTCATTTTCCGGCTGCAGACAGATGAGTCCCTTGCCCACCCAGCTTTGTTTGTCGGATTTGGAGAGCGCATCTACGTCGAGCACCGTCTCCCACTTCGGCGAGTAACTCAAATATTCCTTGAGCGAAGTGCGGCGATAAATTCCGCGCAAATGCCCGGCATCCTGCCAGTTGTTGTATACCTCGCCGTTGCGAAACTCCGGCTCCGCCAACCGCTCCGGCGACTCAAGAATCTTCAACGCATCAGCCTGGAGCGTCGCAAATCGGGCATCTTTCTCCAGCACCGCAGCCGTACGCGCATTCTCCGCCTTCACCCAGGCCAGTTGCTTTTCACCATAGATATCTTCAAGCCATGTGTACTTATCCTCTGGCGTAGTTGCGGGCTGTTGCGCAATTGCAACCAACGCACCACAGCCAGAACTCATCATCACAATCAGCGCCGTTGCAATTCGCAAGCTTGTTTTGGTCAATGAGAAATTCATTTCACACTCCTGGAGAATCCGTCGATTTTTCCTGCTTCTATTGACAACCACTTATACCACAAGGGTGAATCGCGCTTAAATGTACGATTGAAACAAGTGAGAATATAAAGCTGTGAGGTTTCAAATGGCCGAATTCAATTATTACGTCGTTGATGTCTTCAGCGACCGCGCATTGGCAGGCAATCCACTAGCCGTGGTCTTTCATTCCGGTGAACTCACCAGCAACCAAATGCAGCAAATCGCGCGCGAATTCAACCTCTCAGAAACAACCTTCGTCGAGCGCCGCGCTGAATCGATTGAAGCCGCAGAAGGCGTCCGCGTGCGCATCTTCACCACGCAGGAAGAGCTGAACTTCGCCGGTCATCCAACCCTCGGCACGGCAACCGTTCTGAAACTCCACGCGCCAGAGACCCTCCGCGCCGGCGTCATTACGCTTGCTGAAAACGTGGGTCCTATTCCCGTTCGTTTCGACGACAGCTCAACTCTCTTCGGCGATATGACTCAACGCGATCCCGACTTTGGTGCCGAGTTTTCGACTCACTCTGAAAAGACAGAAATCGCGCGACTCACCGGAATCAATCTCGAAGATTTTCACCCCGGCCTCGCACCGCGAGTCGTCTCCACCGGCACTGCCTTTGCGATTGTTCCCTTGCGTTCTGCTGATGCCCTCTCACGCGTCTATGTGCGTCATTCTGAGGCCTCACAGTGGCTCCAGAAGACCGGCACGGGCTGGTTTTATCTGCTCGGCCCAACAGGCGCCCAAGCACCCGAGTGGCGCGCGCGCATGCAGTTTTACGGTGGTGAAGATCCCGCTACAGGCTCTGCCGCAGGTTGTGCGATTAGCCATCTAGTCAATGGTGGACTCGTCGAATCAGGCAAGCGAACTCATCTGCGCCAGGGTGTTGAAATCGGCCGTCCGAGCGAGATTTTTCTCTCCGCTGTTCATGTCAACGGCAAAGTCACAAATGTTAGCGTTGCCGGTAGCACCACTCCTGTTGCAAATGGCTGGCTTTTCCTGCCGTGATGCACAAGCTTTCAACAGTCTTTCATCAAAGTAACCTTATATTCATCTTGGATATGAGAGTTTTCAACCGTTTGTTCATAAATTTATGCGTCCATCTTCGCCTCGCTTTCTCTCTGGCGTTCTTTACAAAAGGGACGTACTCTTGGCAAGCAATCAAAGACAAAGCTAAACGCAACACAGTGGCCGATGGGCCGGATGGAGGTTTAGTGATCTTGATGATCGTTGTCTTGAAGCGCCATTAGAGCGCCCTGCTGGGTCTGGATGATTCAACCATCGAGTTCCAAATTTCATTGAGTTTTTGTTTTGCCAATCTTGCTGTTGTGCCTGTATTCGATCTTCCAAAAATCAAAAACGGAGGCATGCGCCGGAGCATCTCCGGCCCGGGCAATCCTGTTTTTTGCACCTGATGGCTTTAGCCCCAGAGGCAATCAACAGCGGGCCTGAGAGCATAGGTTAGAGCTTCATTTGCTTTCAAAAAATGCTGCCGATTGGCGGTCACAGGAAAGCTGTGCCAAATTTCGGTGATGAATCAGAACGCTGTTGCACCCTGATCGTGCTTCCCCAGATCAAAGAAGAGGAACGTAACTCTCTATGCGCCCAAAGAAGATTATTCTCTGTGTCGACGACAATGAACAGGAACTATCAGTTCGCAAATTCATGCTTTCAACCAACGGCTACCGCGTTCTCTCCGCAACCAATGGCGAGGAGGCCATTGAGCGCTTCAACGAAGCACAGGTCGACCTGGTGCTGACAGATTTTGCCATGCCCCGCATGAATGGCATCGAGCTGATCGCCAAATTGAAGCAGATTGCCACTCATGTTCCCATGATTCTGCTCTCTGAAACGCAACAAGTGGGCAACGATCCGCACCGCGCTGATGCTGTAATCGCAAAGAAAAGTTGTACTCCGCTCGAGCTGCTCGAGCGCATCAAAATCATGAGCGCAAGGAAGCGCGGACCCCGCAAGGGCACCCAGCGTGTACCCATGACTGCAAACGAACTTGCAGCTGCCTCTTGACTTCACTGCATCCAACTGTTGATACTGTGCCGCATGATGTACAGTCAGGATTTTTTCTCCCCATCTGGCTGTGGAGCGGTATTTTATGGACTTTTTCCTTCTGAGAATTCTTTTTGTTCTCTTTCTTGCTGGTGTCTGCTTCTTCCTTCGCCCCTTCGGATTGGAGAATTGGATATGTGCTCTCACCGGCGGTGGCGCAGCGCTTTGCGTCATCTTCTTTGAGCTGCGGGTTCGCGCGCTGAGTCTACGACGCCTCATCGGCGCAGTCGCCGGCAGTATCTTCGGTATTTTTGGCGCCGCGCTCTTCTGCTTTGTACTCCATGACGCGCTGCCCCCTGGCACAACATCCGCCGCCATACAGATCTTCGTCCTGTTGCTGATGACTTACGTCGGTCTTATTGTGGGCGCCAACAAGGGCGACTTGTTGAACATGACCATGCTCAACCACATCTTCTCCTCTGATCGTGGCGCACGCAAAAGCTTCAAGGTTCTCGATACCAGCGTCATCATTGATGGCCGCATTGCCGATATCGCCGATACCGGCTTCATCGACGGCATCTTCGTCGTTCCTGAGTTTGTGTTGCGTGAGTTGCAGACTGTCGCCGATTCTACGGATGGCTCCAAGCGTCAGCGTGGCCGCCGCGGTCTCGACATGCTCCAGCGCATGCAGGCTAATCCCGCCCTCCAGATCCAGATTGTTTCAGAAGATTTTCCCGCAATACGCGAAGTCGACCTCAAGCTCCTCGAGCTGGCCAAAAAGTGGGAAGCCAAGGTCGTCACCAACGACTTCAATCTCAATAAGGTTGCCCACCTCCATCATGTTGAAGTCCTCAACATCAACGACCTCGCCAACACCCTCAAGCCGGTCGTACTTCCCGGCGAGCGCATGAATATTCTCATCCTCAAAGAAGGCAAGGAGCACACTCAGGGCGTCGGCTATCTCGATGACGGCACCATGGTCGTCGTCGATCACGCGCGCAAGATGATTGGCCGCTCCGTTGATATCTCCGTCACCAGCGTCCTTCAAACCGCCAGCGGCAAAATGATCTTCGGCAAAATGGACGACAATGGCTCGCGTGGCGAACTCCCATCCTTCTCAACTGGTGAGATGGAGTCTACGCCCCAGAACTAACTTTCTAGCCTGACTGCCGATTCAACAAATTGCAACATCCTGCGCTGATGCTCCAACCCTGAACGCGATAAAATAATTTTGTAAGCAATACAGACAGGATCGATCCATTCAAATGACAACTGTTAAATCATCGCTTGTTGAATCTCTTACCAAGGCCGCCAAAGTTGCTGGCCTCGTCGTGCTCTCAAACCGCGTCAGCACTAATCCCCAAGGCTACACCACCATCATCTTTGAGCTCGCCCTTCCAACTGACTCAAATCGCAAGTTGCTCCTCCAGTTGAGCGAGCACTTCGATTTCGACAAGCCGGAGCTGCTCCCGGAGTTGACCGGGCACTTGGCCTCGCAGGCCAAACGTCTGCGCAACCCGCGTCCAGAGTGCTCTGTCACCCTCGGCGGTTTGCCCGTAGCCTTCGATGAATTTGAGTGGCCCTTCCACACTTCGACCTCCGGCGCCGATACGCACATCGTCCACGGCAAAATACACCTCGCCGATGGCGGCGCGCACAATCTCCACGCAAAAATCTCAGCCTCCGTCACGTTGACCTTCGCCGATTTTGTTCCCGCCATGGAGCAGCCCTACGCCGAGAGCTTCATCTACAACGCGATTCGCAAAACCGTCGACTACGGCCAGCTTGAATTTGTGAAGAGCGGCAACCGTCAGCCCGTTCCTGTAACCACGCGCTACTGGAGCCGCTGGCAGAATAAGTTTGTCTTCACTGAAACCACCGACGAGGAACGCCTTGCCTACCTCCTGAGCAAGGTCTACTGGCTCTCCGGCGTCCTCGGCGAAAGCAAACCCGTCTGGATCGCCGACCCGCGTGACGCGCAGTACCTGAACACGAGTATTGAAGATCTCCTCCGCATGGCCGGCAACGAAGCCGCCGAAGGTTTGATTGCCCTCGATGGCGAGTATGCCTCCGCCACCCCAAAATTAATGGCAAAGAAGGCTGAGTACGAGGCCCGTCTCGAAGCCGCGCTCAACTTCACCAAGCCCCAGTTCAACGAATCCATGCGTGCCGGCAACGCGAATATGTAATGTGATAAAAGCAAACAAAAAAGCCGAGTGGATTTAATTCCACCCGGCTTTTTTGTCTTTTAAAAAAATTTCAACCCGTATTTCTCAAACCCGCCGAAATTCCGCTGATCGTCGCGGCAATTGCGCGGTTCACCTCAGGCGTATCTTCGCCCCCGCGTTTCCTGCGCAGCATCTCCACCTGGATCAAATGCATCGGGTCAACATACGGGTTGCGGAGTTTGATCGACCGCGCCAGCACCTTATTCGATTCGAGCAGCACACTCTGTCCCGTTGCCACGAGCACCGCTTGGACACTGCGTTTGAACTCAGCTTCCAAAACAGAGTAAACGCGCTCACGCAAACCTTCAGGTTGAACCAGCGTTGAGTAAAGCCGCGCAGTTTCAAGATCGGCCTTGCCCAGCGCCATCTCCACGTTACGAATTAAATCAATGAATAACGGGAACTCCCTCGCCATCGTGCGCAAAATCTCCACCGCGCCCGGTTTCTTCAAAAATTCTTCGAACGCATACCCCACGCCAAACCACGCCGGAATCAGCAGCCGCGATTGCGTCCCCCCAAAGACCCACGGAATCGCGCGTAGATCTGCCAGATTATGCGAGTTTTTCCTTCGCGCCGGCCGCGACCCTATCTTCGCATTCTCCAACTCGCCAACTGGCGTCGATTGCTCAAAGTACTCCAGCACCTCGGGATCTTCAAGAATATGCTTGCGATAAAACGCATACGAAGTCGTGGAGAGCTCGTCGAGCACAGCCTCCCACTCCGGCTTCAGCACACCGGTGAAGTGGCCTTGAGGGTCGCGCGCATTTGGCCTTGCCAGCGCGTCGAGCGACGCTGCAATCATCAGCTCAAGATTGCGCTCCGCCAAAACCTCTTCAGCATATTTGAAGTTCAGCACCTCACCCTGCTCGGTGATGCGAATCTGCCCATCAAACGAATCCATCGGCTGAGCAAAGATCGCGCGATGCGTCGGCCCACCACCGCGTCCCACCGTCCCGCCGCGCCCATGGAATAGCCGCAGCTTGATTCCGCACTCGCGCGCTACTGTATGCAATGCTCGGTGCGCGCGGAAAATCTCCCACGTGCTCGTCAACATTCCGCCATCTTTGTTCGAGTCAGAGTAGCCCAGCATCAGTTCCTGCCAATTCCCCCAGCTCTTGAGCAGTCGCTGATAATCTTTACGGCTCCAAAGCTCTCGGCAAATCGCCGGAGCATTGCGCAAATCTTCTATCGATTCGAAAAGCGGAACCGGCATCAGACCTGGGTCTGAACCATCGCCTTCCACTTTCACGCCGCTCAAACGTGCCAGCCGAATCACAGCCAGTACGTCATCCACTGAAGCAGCGCCGCTGATCACATACTGCCGAATCGACTCCGGAGTAATTCCCGCCTTCACCTCTGCAATCACGCCAAAAGTCGCCAGCACATTCGCCGTCTCCGCTGAAAACTCCGCCGGCAGCTCTGCATTCATTGTGTCCGCGATTGTCTCTCTCAGCGCCGACTCATGCACGCGCGCATGCTGGCGAATATCGAGCGTCTGCAAATGCAAACCAAAACATCGCACAGCAAGCAGCATCGGATCAATGAGCACACGAGCAATGCGCACGCCATTGTGCGCCACCAGCGAACTGCGCAGCAAATCCAAATCAGCCAGCAATTCCGCCGCACTCATATAAGGCGCAAGAGTTGAGCTCAAAATCTCATCGGCAGTTCGTTGCGCAGCCGTCAGCGCTATCACTCCAGGCTGCTCCGGCCCGCCCAGCATGCTCTTGAGTCTCGCCTTGATGCAAATCGCAAAACGGCGATAGTACTCAAACTCAAATTGCTCACCGAATATCTGGTTGTCAGATTGGTGCGACGCACTGAGGTACGCTTCAAGCCTGGTCTTCAGTTCCTCGCTGACGCCGGATTGCTGCGCACTCGTGCTCAGGTATTCGATGATTTGCTGAACTTCCCTTTGATAAAACTGCAGCAAATGCGCGCGTGCCATCTGAATCGCCTCACGCGTCACCTCAGGCGTAACAAAAGGATTGCCATCGCGATCGCCGCCTATCCACGATCCAAACGCCAGCACACTCGGCAGCTCATGCGTCTCCAATTCCAATCCATAAGCCGTGCGCAGAGCCTCGCCAATTTCGCGGTAGAGCGCAGGCAACGTCGCAAAGATGGAGACGTCATAATAATCCAGTCCCATCTTGATTTCATCGTAAACCTTAGGCCGTCGCGAGCGAACCTCATCTGTCTGCCACAGAGAAGTAATCTCCGCGCGCACCGCCTCTTCAAGCCGCGCAATCTCCTGCTCCGGAATCGGAATGCGATCGAGCTCGGCAAGCAACTCGCCAATGCGCCTCCGCTTGAACATCACTGACCGTCGCGCAATCTCCGTCGGATGGGCAGTAAACACCGGCACAACCAAAACCTGTCGCAGCCAATCCAGAGCCTCATCCGCGCTGATCCCAACCCGCCGCATCTCGCGCAAAGTTCCAGCCAGCGACCCGCGTTGCTGGTCCGCCTCACCCGTCAACTGCAGCGCAACTCTGCGTCGCTTGCGATGATTCGTCTCCGCCAAATTGATAAGCTCAAAGAAAAATGCAAAGGCGCGCGTCAGCAGCAATGCACGCTCAACCGGTAGCGAATGCAGAACCCCAAGCGCTGACTCGGCAAGTCGTGCGGCCTCTTCATGCGTGCTCGCCTCGCGACGCCGAATTGTTCCCTGCCGTAGCGCCTCCACCAGGCGAAAAAACTCGTCGCCCACTTGCTCGCGCAGAACTTCGCCCAGCAACGTGCCGAGCGAACGCACATCGCGCCGAAGTGGCGCTTCCTTCAGCTCGCCGGAGCGCGCCTCAAGCTCAGCAAGTCTCTGCGTCCAATTCTCCGGGCTCCATAGTCGAATGGCCATCGTCTTTCCATTATCCATTGCCACAAGCCGGCAACTGAAATCGAAATCGCTGACTTTCCCGCATCTTGAGCTCTTTTGATCAAGTTATTGTCACTACAAAAACACAAAAAAATGCGGCTAGCCTGCTCAAGGGCCAGCCGCAATCTGCAAGTCGTACAGAATCTTTGCTCTAATCCGATAGACGCACTCGAATTAATTCCGCTCACGCAACCGCGAAATATGAATACATTGTCATCAATGCTGCTTGTTATCCAGCGCAAATCCTGCACGCCGATTCTTCGCCCAGCATTCCTCACTCGATTCAGTGCAGAACGGCTTCTCTTTGCCGTAACTCACCACACGAATGCGGTTATCGCTCACGCCAGCGGCTACTAGCGCTCGCTTTGCGGCCTCTGAACGATTTTGCCCCAGCGCCAGATTGTATTCATTTGAACCGCGTTCATCGCAGTAGCCGCCAATCACGATGTGGTAGCGCGGATGCTTCACCAGGAACGCCGCATCTTTCGCCAGCACCGCTTGCGCCGCCTCATCCAGTTTGTAAGCGTCGTACCCAAAGAACGCATCTTCCATGCTCGTACGGAATAGCTGCTCTTCTGCCGCGCTCAATTCAGGGCCTTCACTCCCAACGCCGTTGTCGCTGTTGCTTTGTGGGCGATTCACTGTCACGCGAACCGAATCCTCGCCTGTACCGCCATCGCCCTTTGCTACCACGCGATAGGTTGTTGACTCCGTTGGTGAGACGGTGCGCTTGCCCGATGAGGGCACGTCGCCGATTCCGTCGATTTGCACACTGTTGGCATTACTTGTATTCCAGCTCAACTCCACTGAATCGCCTGCCAATATCGTCGTTGGATTCGCTGAAATATGTGCCGTTGGCGCAGCTACCTCAGGCGCCGTCGAATTGTTTGATGCTGGTGGAGTCTTTTTGCCGCAGCCGGCGATTGAAAGTAGGGTAATTATCAGGATTGCAGGAATCAAAATACGTACATGCGATTTCAAGTGATTACTCCTTTGTCTGTTCTATTGACGTTGCTTTGCTCGGTTTGTGCGCTGCTCTTTCAAAACCCTGAAAAAGATGCTCATTTTTCTGTGACGCATTAGGAGTGAAAAAAGTTCATAGAACTGAAGGTAAGATTCCTGAAAATCCCATAATCTGACCCATTCTTGCCACTATCCAGCCACTCCGCAGAGTACATTTCCGTGGTCAGACCCTCTGCATCCATACACTCTATCACCGCTCCGTTAGCATGAAGCGTATCGTTTGGAACGTGTATTCCCTTAGTTAAGTCCTCGCCTTCAGCAGCCGATTGAATCTCCCCGCTGCTACAATCATTTTGGCGCGATTAGCAGTCTGTTCCCCAGCTACACCTCGCCACGGAACGCCATGAGCCTGAACCTATACAACACTCTGAGTGGAAAAATTGAAGCCATCACCCCAACCCCGGGCCAACCGCTTGGCATATACGCCTGCGGGCCAACTGTCTACGACTACGGCCACATCGGCAACTTCCGCACCTTCCTCCACGTCGACCTCCTCCGCCGCACCGCCCGCCTCAACGGCCTCGCCCTCCACCACGTCATGAACATCACCGACGTCGACGACAAGATCATCC